>JAAZVY010000093.1 GCA_018623195.1 Flavobacteriaceae bacterium
CTTTGAATTGGTAAGCTCAGTAAATGCTTTGTATTTCTTAACCCATTTCGATAAATCTCCTTCAGAGAGTAGATGCTTGTAAGGGAACTCCCTTAACAGACCATGTTGATCGAGTACAACTTTAGAATTATTCACCTGAACACGATAATCGGCCTTGGCCGTTGGTCCAATGATTGGAAACATCTCAGTATCTGAATGCGACCATCCTGTTGCTCTTTGATGAATGTATTCAAACCCATCAATAGTGTAACTCGCTAATTTTCCTGAGTCCACTTGGACACAATGCAGTAAACCATCTATAACTCGACTGATCTGCTTTATCATATACGTAACAATTGTATCGGATCTAATCGTCTAAGTACTCGGGAACTGATCTGAATGACGATATATCCGATCAAAATAAAAAGAATCAAAAATGTAAGGGTATCGAATAGTCCCAGCTCAAAGGGAACATGAGTGATATAGTACTCTTCAGGATTTTGAAATTTCAAAAATTCAAAGTGATTCTGCAATAGGATCAGAGCCCAAGCTGCCAGCGTACCGTAAAATGACCCTACCATCAAATAATAAGCTCCCAGTTGAGAAAAAATCACTCGCAATTGAGACTGGCTAGCCCCCATACTTATGAGTAAACCTAAGCTCGTACGTCTCTCAATGATTTGGCTGATAAGCGTGGTTATCAATGCAAAAAAAGCAACTCCTAAGACTACAACTAAGATGATCAAGATGTTTAAATCAAATAGTTCGATCCACTGATACAGATCTGGGTATCGATCGGCCAAAAAAGAAATTTCGAAAAAATCGAATATCAAAGGATCCATGGACTCAAAAAGCGTTAAAGGATCTTGATCATCCTGCATGTATATAGAGTACTCAGAAATCAGATCATCCTTAATAACCCCTCTTAGAGTGCTCAAAGAGGTGAATGCCAATTGCTGGTCATAGGCGGGGAAGTCAGTTTGAAAGGTTGCCGCAAGTCTAAATCTACGCTGCTTAGGTACTCCAGTACTTGAATTGAAAAGAAGAAAAAAGTCATCTCCTATCTTTAGGCCTGATTCATTAGCAATCGTCTTTGATAAGATCGCTGTAAACTCTGAATCGGAGAACCTATTAATATCACCTTGAACGAGATAGTCCCCAACCAAAAAATCGAGATCTTCAGATTTAACGCCTTTGACTTGAACCCCTTTCACTTTTTTTGATGATCGTAGTACAGCAATGGAACTGCTATACTCAATCACCTCTGAAAATGGTAAAGCCTCTATTTGATGAGATGCAAGGGTATCAGAAATTATTTCTGTTGGATATGGCGTAAGTAAAAAGTCGCCCTCGAAGTGCCTTACTTTTTGATGAATAGCTTGTTGTAATCCTTGTCCGGCAGCGATTGCCATAAAGCTAATAAAGACTCCTAATGCAATTGCTAAAACAGCAAATTTTGCGCTACCTTTCGGAAAGAACCATCCGGATCCTTGCAACCACCGATGAGCTACAAAACGTTGAAAAGTCATATTCCCTTTAGAAGTCATCGTATCAAAAGTACGCTTTTGGTATTGATAATTATAGCGGGGTATTCGCCAACCAAAGCCCAATCTTTAGAAGAAAACCTAGTTGTTGGAGCTGAAAGAATAGACCATTATATCGAGCAACTTCAAAATAAAAACATCGCCATCGTTGCTAATGCAACATCTGTGGTAAGAAAAAGCGATAGAATTAGTTTTACACATCTTGTAGATACGCTACTCAGTAGAAAGATAGCCGTGTCTAAAATATTTAGTCCTGAACACGGATTTCGAACGACAGCTGACGCAGGTGAGAAGGTTAGTTCAAGTATCGATCCAGAAACAGGAATCGAAATTGTTTCTTTATACGGAAAACATAGAAAACCGACGAAAGAAGACCTCAACGAGGTAGACCTCATCTTATTCGATATTCAAGATGTTGGGGTTCGATTTTATACGTATATCGCCACTCTTCAATATGTAATGGAAGCGGCGGCTGATCACGATATTCCCATGATTGTTCTAGATAGGCCTAATCCCAATGGAGATATGGTTGATGGGCCAGTGATGGAGAAAGAAAACACTAGCTTTCTCGGGCTACAACCGATCCCTTTAGTTTACGGGTTAACTATTGGTGAATACGCCCATTTATTAGATAAGGAGAATTGGTTAGAAACAGAAAAGTCGTTAGACCTAGAAGTGATTCAAATGATGAATTATGATCGAACACATCGATACCACCTACCCATTAAGCCTTCGCCAAATCTACCTAATGCTCAATCAATTGCGCTCTATCCGTCGCTAGGGTTATTCGAGGGTACTCATATTAATGCTGGGCGAGGGACGCCGCAACCCTTTCAGCGATATGGCTCAAAAGATCTTGACTCAACGGTTTTTGGCTTTAGTTATGAAGTAACCTCTACTCCTGGGGCTAAATACCCAAAGCAATTAGGAGAACGATGCTATGGAGAAGATCTGAGCCAGGTAGAAGTTGCTAAAAAGGTAAACCTTCAGTGGTTGCTTAAAGCGTTTCACCATCATAAAGGGTCGTTTTTCAAGAGTGAGTCGTTTAAACTTCACAGTGGTCAAGAGGCCTTAGAAGAAATGATACGATCTGGGTTTACAGAAAACCAAATTAGAGCAACCTGGGAAAAAGATCTAGAAGTCTTCAAGGTGATTCGTTATCGCCATTTAATGTATCCATAGGTAACTTATCTTTGCAGCATGAATACAGAAATGCTGCCCGTAATGGAATCCTTCTATACCATCCAAGGTGAGGGTAAATTTCAAGGATCTGCAGCCTACTTTATTCGCTTGGGCGGCTGTGATGTCGGATGTCATTGGTGTGACGTA
>JAAZVY010000017.1 GCA_018623195.1 Flavobacteriaceae bacterium
CAACATGGTCTGTTAAGGGAGTTCCCTTACAAGCATCTACTCTCTGAAGGAGATTTATCGAAATGGGTTAAGAAATACAAAGCATTTACCGAGCTTACCAATTCAAAGTATCCAGAGAATTCACCAGAAACGGTTCAGTTTTGGCCCTATGATTTTACTTTCACGAAGTCTTTTGGCTTTAATGAAAAAGGTCTTGAAATTACCTTTGAAATCGAGGCTGATGAAGAAATGCCTTTTATGCTTGGATATCATCCCGCCTTTAAAATTAACCCCGCTTATAAAGCCGAACTAATCGTTGATCAACAGACACACCCTATACAGAATGTTTTAGATGTGGGTTCTAAAGCCTATGAAATTGCTGATTCGAAACGGCTCATTTTAAAGAACGAGAAGTCAATAGCTATCGAAACTGAAGGTTTTAATCACTTTATGTGCTGGACAGAAGTACCAGAAATGTTATGCATCGAGCCCATCACTTTCTATCCTGGCTCGGTGGAACAGAAAGAATTACATCAAGGTTTTCAAACCATGAATGCCACTCAACGAACTTTCAAAACGCTGATATATCCCGCGGATCTTTTATAATGAGCAGCGAGGTGGTGTGCTGGCCCCGACGGCGCGCGAATAGGTGATTAAGCTCCAGTGGAGCTTAAACGTGAGCGGCGAGATGGTGCGGTAGCAGGAATCGTGGAGCCGGAGACGTGCGAATGGTTATAAAAGATCCTGTGGATCTTTTATAAAGAGCAGCGAGGTGGTGTGCTGGCCCCGACGGCTCGAGAGAATCGTGGAGCCGGAGGGACTCGAACCCTCGTCCAAACAAGCAATGAAAACGCTTTCTACATGCTTAGACGTTGTTTGATTTTCGAAGAATAACTGATCAACGACAACCTATTATTCCCTTAGCTTCTTTATTTGGAATAGTTCTCGAAGCAGGAACTATTCGATGTTGACTTTAATGGTGCCTCTTTAAAGAACGCCGCCAACAAGGGCTTTCTAGAGACATTCAGCTCTCCCGCCTTGCGGGACTAGGCCAAATCCTACTGTAATTCAGATTATTAGGCAGCTAAAGCGTAAGTATTTTCGCCATTTAAAAAAGATGAAGTAGAGATTTACGAGCATTAACTTCATAGCTCGACATGCTTACGATTTGATTGATCTTGCTGTCAAATCCAAATCGGCCCCAATAAGAAAAAGAACGTGTTTTCTAAGGGGGCAAAGATAGCTAATCGCTGAGAATTACTCTTCGATATTTAAGGTAAAGCTAATAGTAGGATGTGTTTGTGGAGCGGTAAAAGCCCCGAGTGCTTTAAAAGATAGATTTACTTCAGATATTCTCTCGATGGTCTTGATCTGTAATGTTTTTTGGCTCCCGGCTTCTAAGTTGAATACTGGAGAGTTTTCATAGAAAGTATAATCACTAACATTCTCTAGTAGTAGGTCGCTACTGCAATGATTGGTGAGGGTAATCTTCAATATTTTCGTGTCTGCAACATAGCCGTCAACTTCAATACCAATACTGGCTTTGAGTAGGGGGAGTAGAAATTCTTCTCGTCCGACTAGTAGGTCATTGTATGCGGCAACCGTGCGTTTTGCAAATAAGGCTTCTTTAAGGGATGCGATCGATCGCTCCTTCGTGAAGACCAGTGTAACAGGTCTTTGTAACCCTTTATTAGCATAATCCCATTCGATGAGGTCGTGAACATCAGAGGTGGCCATGATGGTTAAATCTTTTTCGAGAGCGATACTTAGTGATTCTTCTGCATAGGCTCCAAAATTGATGACCTCAATACCGTGAAGTTTATTTTGTTTGATCTGTTTCTTTTGAAAATCTCCTAATTCTGGATTTCCGTCTTTTTTCTGTGCCGACCATGAAGGATGATTCCAGAAAACAAAAGCATCCTGCTTTTTTGCTTGGTCAAAGGCATCTTGCGCCTGGTCTTGTAAAAGTGGGTTCGAGTCAGTGAGGAATAGTGCGTTATTGTGTCCGACAGGGGCACTTCTTGTGATCTCTGAACCAGGAATAATTAAAAGTTCGTGATCTTTGGCCTCCTCTAATGCTAATTCGTAGGCTCTGTTGCGATCAGGGTGAGGTATATCGGCGAGATGGGGCTGGTACTCTAGGTGCTCGGTAAGTGAGATGGCATCGAGGTTGTCCATTAGTGCTTCTTGAACTCTGATGGTAGGCCAAACATTTCCGTCAGAAAATACGCTGTGGATATGTAGGTCGGTACTTAGTGTTAGATATCCATCGATGTTTGGGAATTTAATTGGATTAACCCCTGAATGACTGTGATTCTGAGCGAATCCAAACACAGTGACAAATATTAGTAGATATCGAGCTTTCATAGGTTTAGTCTTTTGAACAAAAGTATTTGAGTAAATGTTTCGGAAGCTTAATAAACGGTTATGATTGCGTTATTCCAATTCGACAGCTACTTCTCTCAAGCGGGCAAGTTTGCTGATGAGACCCTCTGCCTTTTCAAGATCGAGCATATTCGCTCCATCGCTTTTTGCATTTTTTGGATCAAAATGGGTTTCTATAAATAGGCCATCTACACCAATGGCGACTCCAGCTTTGGCCATTGATTCAATCAGGGCAGGGCGTCCGCCAGTTACTCCCGAGCTTTGGTTGGGTTGCTGAAGTGAGTGAGTGACATCTAATACCACCGGGGCATATTGTTTCATTGTTGGGATTCCTCGATAATCAATGACTAAATCTTGGTATCCAAACATCGAACCTCGTTCTGTGATCCAGCTCTTGTGATTTCCAACCTCACTTACTTTCTGAACGGCAAATTGCATGCTTTCAGGACTCATAAACTGTCCTTTTTTTAAGTTAACCACTTTACCGGTTTCTGCAGCAGCGATTAATAAATCAGTTTGACGTACAAGAAAAGCGGGTATTTGTAATGCATCTACATATTCGGCAGCTAGCGCGGCATCAGACTCTTTGTGAATATCAGTAAGTGTAGGAACTGAAAAGGTTTCAGATACCTTTCGAAGAATCTTCAGCGCTTTTTCATCTCCAATTCCTGTAAATGAATCTACTCTGCTTCGGTTAGCCTTTTTGAAACTTCCTTTAAAGAAATAAGGGATTTTATACTTGTCGGTAATCGTTACCAGTTTTTCGGCAATGCGCAGGGCCATCTCTTCTCCTTCAATAGCACAGGGGCCGGCAATTAAAAAGAATTGTTTGGAGTCAAGGTGTTTAAGGTTAGGAACGTCGAAATTCTTCATAAAAAATGCGATGTTTTAGCATTGAATCTATCAAAGGTACTTTTTATTCACTTCTCGGTGTAAAATACCGCTATATTTGCGCCGCCTTAAGGCACATATTTGGACCTATCCTATGAAAACCATTAAGAACATCGCGATTATCGCACACGTTGACCACGGTAAGACCACTTTGGTTGACAAGATTATGTATCACTGTCAGCTCTTCAGAGAGAATGAAAATAAGGGAGACCTTATTCTCGACAACAATGATCTCGAACGCGAACGCGGAATTACCATTGTGTCTAAAAACGTATCGGTAATCTACAAGGGGATGAAGATTAATATCATCGACACTCCTGGTCACGCCGACTTCGGTGGTGAGGTAGAGCGAGTTTTAAATATGGCTGATGGGGTATTACTACTGGTAGACGCCTTTGAAGGTCCGATGCCGCAAACACGTTTTGTACTTCAAAAAGCGATTAGCCTAGGTCTTAAGCCTTGTGTGGTTGTAAATAAAGTAGATAAAGAGAATTGTACCCCAGACGAGGTGCATGAGAAGGTGTTTGATTTGATGTTCGAATTAGGGGCAGAAGAGTGGCAGTTAGATTTCCCAACGGTTTATGGTTCGGCTAAAAATGGTTGGATGAGCGATGATTGGAAGAACCCGACAACGACCATTGAACCTCTATTAGATATGGTTGTTGAACATATCCCTGAGTTCAAGCCAGAGGAGGGAACCACACAAATGCTGATTACTTCTTTAGACTACTCTTCTTTTACAGGAAGAATTGCAATCGGACGTCTACAGCGCGGTAGTATTGCAGAGGGTCAACAAGTGACCTTAGTGAAGAGAGATGGTTCTCAAATTAAGACTCGTGTAAAAGAGGTGTTTACTTTTGAAGGTTTAGGTCGTCAGAAAGTGACTGAGGTAAAAGCCGGTGATATTTGTGCTATCGTCGGTATGGAAGGTTTTGAAATTGGTGATACCGTTGCTGATTTTGAAAACCCTGAGGCATTGCCATCCATTGCGATTGATGAGCCGACCATGAGTATGTTGTTTACCATTAACGACAGCCCTTTCTTTGGAAAGGACGGAAAGTTCGTTACTTCAAGACACATCAAAGAGCGTCTAGAAAAAGAGTTAGAAAAAAATCTTGCCCTTCGTGTTGAGCCAACCGATAGTGCAGACCGTTTTATTGTCTACGGACGTGGGGTTCTTCATTTATCGGTTCTTATCGAAACGATGCGTAGAGAGGGGTATGAAATACAAATCGGACAACCGCAGGTAATCATCAAAGAGATTGATGGAGTGAAGTGTGAGCCTGTTGAGCAATTGACTATTGATCTTCCTGAGGAGGTTTCGGGTAAGGCTGTTGAGATGGTTTCTATGCGTAAAGGTGAAATGATTAGCATGGAGTCACGCGGTGCCCGTATGTTTATCGAGTTTATCATTCCTTCCCGAGGTATCATTGGTCTAAGAAATCAATTACTTACTGCAACCGCAGGAGAGGCGATTATGGCACACCGATTCTTAGAGTATCAACCCGTTAAAGGCCCAATTCCTGGTCGAATTAACGGCTCAATGGTGTCTCTCGAAAATGGTACTGCGATACCTTACTCCATTGACAAGCTTCAGGAGAGAGGTACGTTCTTTATCGATCCAGGAGAAGATATTTATGAAGGTCAAGTAATTGGAGAGAATTCTCGTGCCGATGATATGGGGGTTAATATCACTAAGACGAAGAAGCTTACAAACGTTCGAGCTTCAGGGTCAGATGATAAGGCTCGTATTGTACCTGCGATTAAATTTTCTTTAGAGCAGGCTTTAGAGTATATCCAGAAGGACGAGTACGTTGAGGTAACTCCAAATCATTTAAGATTGCGTAAGATCTTATTGAAAGAGACCGATAGAAAACGTTCTAAGGCTATTTAACCGCAGCGGCGGCTCCAACAATTCCCGCATTATTTTTTAAAGCGGCAACTCTGATTGGTGTATTGGCAGTGATCAGATGTTTGTATTCGTCGTAACGCTTTGATAGTCCTCCGCCTAGTATAAAAAGGTCTGGTGCTACAAGTAGTTCGGTAATCTTTAAAAACTTGCTGAACCTTTCGGCCCATTTCTCTAGTTCTAATTCTTCACGTTGCATCGCTCCATTTGAAGCCCAATCTTCAATTTTTTTAAATTTTTTGTAGGGTATTTGTCCTAACTCGAAATTAGGGATAAGTTCACCATTATAGAACGCACCGCTACCGAGGCCTGTACCAATGGTAATCATTAGAACAAGTCCTGTTTCGCCTTTACCTACTCCGTAGTTCATAGTGGCATATCCGGCTGCATCGGCATCATTAACTACGGTAAAATCTAAACCCGTTTGTTCTTTAAAGATTTCGCTTACATTTTGATTTTTCCACGACTTGTGTAAGTTGCCGCTGGAAAGGCAGACTCCGTTTTTAATAATGGTTGGGAAACCTACGCCCACTTTTCCCTTGTAGTCAAAATGACTAACGATTTTACCCACTGCTTTGGCCATACTTTTAGGGTTCCTTTTTTGAGGTGTTGGAACTCTGAATCGGTCGCTGACAAGCTCACCGGTTAAAGGGTCTACAAGAGCTCCTTTCATTCCTGTTCCTCCAATATCAATACCAAGTACAGCCATAAGTAGTTGTTTTAAGGGCTACAAATAAATAGATTTTTTAAGAACCGACGGGTTCTAACTGATGAATCCCTTGATTTTCACAACGAATTACGGGGTGATTATACCTTTTAATCAATCGGTAGTCATGTGTGGCTAAAATTACCGTGTTGCCTTTACGATGAAGTTCTTCAAACAAATCCATCACTTCTATGGCAGTTTCGGGGTCCAGATTTCCCGTTGGCTCATCAGCAATGATGAGTTCAGGATCATTTAAAAGTGCTCGGGCAATCGCTATGCGTTGTTTTTCTCCGCCAGAGAGGTGATGTATAAATCGTTCATGTTTACCCGAGATTCCAACTTTATCGAGAGTTTTCATGATTCGATCCTTTCGGTCTGATGCAGATTTCCATCCGGTTGCTTTTAGGACGACGTCAAGATTGTCAAAAACATCACGGTCGTCAAGCAATCTAAAATCTTGAAACACGATACCTAATTGTCTTCTCAGTGTCGGTAATTCGCTCTCTTTTAGTTTCGCCAAATTGAAGGACTTGAAACTTGCTGTACCCTTACTAATCTGGGTGTCTCCGTAGATTGCTTTCAGAAGACTGCTTTTGCCAGAACCTGTTTTGCCAATCAAGTAGAGGTAATCACCTTTATTGACTTCGAGAGATACCTCTTTTAAAATCACCTCGTTTCTAATCCCAATATCTGCAGACTGCAAGCTTAACAGCAACTGGTGTGAGCTCATTAATTCTTTTTTGATTCTCTAAAGTTAGCAAATAGAGAACTTACAAATTGAGGATTATTTAGATGATCTAGGTTTTTACTATTTTCAAACTCCAAATTTAAAATGCTATGAATATCCGATTAATCGCACTGGGAATATTATTTGTTTTTAGCTCTTGTTTGAGTAAAGTTGAGGTGGATACGATTGTTTTTAATGGTCAGATTTATTCGCTCGATTCGGTAAATACCACCTATACGGCGATGGCAATCGATAAGGGTCGAATTGTTACACTAGGTTCTGATGATTTGAAAAATCGTTTTTCAGCTAAAGATCTAGTTAATCTTGAGGGTAAGGCTGTGGTTCCGGGACTTATTGATGCTCATAGTCATTTTTATGGATTGGGTTTAGGAACCCTTCACGTAGATCTCGTGGGAACCGAGAGTATCGATGAGGTGCTCAACCGTATAGAGGCCTTTAGGTCTAAGAATAGCGATGTTGATTTTATATATGGACGTGGCTGGGATCAAAATGATTGGGAAATCAAGAAGTTTCCTACTCGCTACGACTTAGATCGTCGATTTTCTGATATTCCCGTAGTTCTTGAAAGAGTTGATGGGCATGCTTATTGGGTAAATTCTAAAGCGATAGAATTAGCTGGGATTGATTCAAAGACCTCTACCGAGGGGGGAGCTGTCATTCTTTTAAATGGGGCGCCTTCTGGGATTTTAGTTGATGGTCCCATGCGTTATATAGATGCAGTAATGCCACCTCCGAGTCGTGATCAACAGATCAAAGGTTTATTGGCTGCACAAGAGATTTGTTTCGATTACGGATTAACCACGGTTAGCGATGCGGGTATTTCTAAGGAGATTATACAGTTGGTAGACTCGCTTCAAAAAGAAGGATTGTTAAAGATTCGAATGTATGCGATGGTGAGTAATACCGAAGCAGATGTCAACTATTTTTTAAGTAAGGGACCCTACAAAACCGACCGTCTGAATGTTAGCTCGGTAAAAGTCTATGGCGACGGCGCCTTAGGTTCTAGAGGTGCGGCGCTTAAGCGACCTTATGCCGATGCGCCAGGACATTTTGGTGCTTTTGTTACCCCTGTAGATCAAATGAGAGCGATTGCAGAACGATTGATTAATTCTGATTTTCAAATGAATACCCATGCAATCGGAGATGCGGCGAATTTCGAGGTGCTATCCATTTATCAAGATTTGCTTAGTGATAAAGAAGACCGAAGATGGAGAATTGAACATGCTCAAATTGTCGACGAGCTAGATTTTTCACTTTTTTCTAAGGGTGTTATACCCTCTGTTCAACCTACACATGCCACTAGTGATATGTATTGGGCTGAGGATCGTCTGGGACACGAACGAATGGTCGGAGCTTATGCGTATCAAACCTTGTTAGAAAAATCTGGAATCGTTGCTTTAGGAACTGATTTTCCTGTAGAATCTGTGAATCCATATTATACCTTTTATGCCGCGGTGGCTCGTAAAGATCTGAAGGGATACCCAGATGCCGGATTCATCCCGGAGCAGTCGCTCACCAGAGAGCAGGCGTTGCGCGGTATGACAGAATGGGCTGCTTATGCTCAGTTTGAAGAGAATGAAAAGGGTAGGCTTCTACCGGGGTTCTTTGCTGATTTCACTGTATTGTCTGAAGATTTAATGACTGCTTCAGAGAAAGATCTCCCTTTAATTGAGGCAGAGATGGTTTTTGTCTCAGGAGAGCGAGTAAAGTAACGATATCAAACCTCACTACAGTAATGAAGCTATGTAAGTTTCATTCTTATATAGAAACGGTCAATATACTTTCATTTTATAACTAATAATATTTATAAGATTTATTTTTAAAACATTTAATTCCATTTTTGGCTTCAAATTATAAAGCCATGTGTGGAATTGTAGCGAGTTTTGATTACCAAAAAGTAGAAGCGGATCAACGTAGTCAGCTTTTAGAAATGTCAAAAAAGATCAGGCATAGAGGTCCTGATTGGAGTGGAATTTTTAGTGACGATCATGCCGTTTTGGCTCATGAACGTTTAGCGATTGTCGACCCAGCTTCGGGAAAGCAGCCTCTTTTTAACAAAGAGCAGACCCTTGTGCTTGCTGCCAATGGCGAGATTTATAACCACAGAGAACTCAGAGCTGAAGTAGGAGAAGGTTATGAATTTCTTACGCAATCTGATTGTGAGGTAATTCTAGGTCTGTATGATAAAGAAGGCGTTTCATTTTTAGATAAACTCAATGGTATTTTCGGTTTTGCACTTTACGACAAAGCAAAGAATGACTACCTCATTGCTCGTGATCACATGGGTATTATTCCTCTTTATATGGGATGGGATGAAGAAGGAGTTTTTTACGTAGCTTCTGAATTAAAAGCGCTTGAAGGTTTCTGTACTCAGATTGAACTTTTCCCTCCAGGGCATTACAAAACTAAGTCAATGGAAAAGCCGGAGCCTTGGTATGATCGCGAATGGAAGTCATTTGATGCGGTTAAAGACAATGAAGCTTCGATTAGTGAACTTAGAAAGGCGCTTGAAGATGCGGTAGAGCGTCAGTTGATGTCAGATGTTCCTTATGGGGTCTTGCTTTCAGGAGGTCTAGATTCTTCAATCACATCGGCTATCGCTAAGAAGTTCTCAAGCCTTCGCGTAGAAAGTGGAAACACAGAGGATGCTTGGTGGCCGAGACTTCATTCTTTTGCAGTGGGTCTTAAGGGTTCCCCAGACCTTGCTGCGGCTCAAAAGGTGGCGGATCACATCGGTACGGTTCATCACGAAATCACCTTTACCATTCAAGAAGGTTTAGATGCGATTAAAGACGTTATTTATCACTTAGAAACCTACGATATCACAACGATTAGAGCTGCGACTCCTATGTATCTTATGGCTCGAGTGATTAAATCTATGGGAATCAAAATGGTCCTGTCTGGTGAAGGTTCTGATGAGCTATTTGGAGGATATTTATACTTTCATAAGGCACCTAATGCGCGAGAGTTTCACGAGGAGACTGTTCGTAAATTAGAAAAGCTTCATATGTATGATTGCTTGCGAGCAAACAAAGCGCTTTCTGCTTGGGGAATTGAAGGGCGTGTTCCTTTCCTTGATAAGGAATTTATCGATGTTGCGATGCGTCTGAATCCGTCTGAAAAAATGATTACTTCGGATCGTATGGAAAAATGGGTGCTCAGAAAAGCCTTTGAGGATATGCTTCCTAGTGAAGTTGCTTGGAGACAGAAGGAGCAGTTCTCAGACGGGGTTGGTTACAGCTGGATCGACACGCTTAAAGAGGTAGTGAATACGGAGGTAAGTGACAAGCAAATGGAGCAGGCTGCTTTTAAATTCCCAATTCAAACCCCACAAACGAAAGAAGAGTACTTCTATCGCTCTATTTTCCATTCTCATTTCCCTTCAGATGCCGCTGCGAAGAGCGTTCCGCAAGAGCCTTCTGTAGCTTGTAGTACCAAAACTGCTTTAGAGTGGGATGAGGCATTTAAAAAGATGAATGAACCTTCTGGTCGCGCCATCAAGGCAGTTCACACAGATGCCTATAAAAACTAGGGTTTGTAAACATATTAATGTTAATAACTTCAGGGCTCGGAACACTTACAAACACAAGTATTCCGGGCTCTTTCGGTTATATTTGTGAGAATGCAAAAACCGATAATGAAGTTATGAGCGAACAAGCAAAAAATCCACAGTATTCGGCAGATAGTATCCAGGCCCTTGAGGGGATGGAGCACGTGCGCATGCGTCCGTCTATGTATATCGGAGATGTCGGTCCTCGTGGATTACATCACTTAGTATACGAGGTTGTAGATAACTCCATCGATGAAGCGATGGGAGGGCACTGTGATTCGATTACAGTGGCTATAAATAAAGACCAATCGATTACCGTTAGCGATAACGGTCGAGGTATCCCCGTTGGTTTACACAAGAAAGAGGGGGTTTCTGCACTTCAAGTGGTTATGACCAAAATTGGTGCCGGAGGTAAATTTGATAAGGATTCTTATAAAGTTTCAGGGGGTCTTCATGGTGTAGGGGTTTCCTGTGTGAATGCACTTTCGATTAGCCTTAAGGCGACCGTGCAACGTGAAGGTAAGATTTGGCAGCAAGAGTACGAACGAGGTAAAGCTCTGTATCCTGTAAAGACGGTAGGTGATAGTGATTCAAATGGTACTGAAGTTACTTTTCAGCCTGACCCAGTCATCTTTACTCAAACCACAGAATATTCTTATGAGACACTCGCAAACCGCATGCGTGAGCTCGCCTATTTGAATAAGGGAATCACTATTACCCTAATCGATCATAGAAATGTTGATGAGAAGGGAGAGCCGGTTACTGAGGTATTTAAAAGTGAAAAAGGGTTAGAAGAGTTTATCTTATTCTTAGATCAATCGAGAGAGCCGCTTATTCAAACGGTTATTTCGATGGAAGGTGAGAAAAATGGTATTCCTGTTGAGGTAGCTATGATTTACAACACTGGTTTTTCTGAAAACCTTCATAGTTATGTAAATAACATCAATACTCACGAGGGGGGTACGCATCTCTCAGGTTTTAGAAGAGGTCTTACCAGTACACTGAAAAAATACGCTGATTCTTCAGGTATGCTTGATAAACTCAAGTTTGAAATTTCAGGGGATGATTTTAGAGAAGGATTAACTGCGATTGTTTCAGTCAAAGTTGCCGAACCTCAGTTTGAAGGACAGACTAAAACTAAATTGGGTAACCGTGAAGTTACTTCTGCAGTTAGCCAGGCAGTTTCAGAAATGCTTACTGACTATCTTGAGGAGCACCCAGATGATGCGAAACGTATCGTTGAAAAGGTAGTCATTGCTGCAACTGCTAGACATGCTGCTGCTAAGGCCAGAGAAATGGTTCAGCGCAAGAATGTAATGAGCGGGGGTGGTCTTCCCGGTAAATTGTCTGATTGTTCTTCACAAGATCCTGCAGAATGTGAGGTTTATCTCGTTGAGGGAGACTCTGCGGGAGGAACGGCGAAGCAAGGACGCGACCGAAACTTTCAAGCTATTTTACCACTAAGAGGTAAGATTTTGAACGTAGAGAAAGCCATGCAACACAAGGTTTTTGAAAACGAAGAGATCAGAAATATTTACACGGCTTTAGGTGTTACGGTAGGTACCGAAGAAGATGCTAAAGCACTTAATCTAGCCAAACTACGTTATCACAAAGTCATTATCATGTGTGATGCGGATGTCGATGGATCCCATATCGAAACTCTAATCCTGACCTTCTTCTTCAGATACATGAGGGAGCTGATCGAGCAGGGGTATGTGTACATTGCTACTCCGCCGCTTTATCTGGTAAAGAAAGGCAGCAAAAAGCAATATGCGTGGAACGACAAGCAACGCGATGAACTGATCGCCGAGATGGGTCAAGGTGCTGGTGTTCAGAGATATAAAGGTCTTGGTGAGATGAACGCAGAACAATTATGGGATACTACCATGAATCCTGAATATCGTACGCTTCGTCAGGTAACCATTGACAATGCTACCGAAGCTGATCGTATTTTCTCAATGCTTATGGGTGATGAGGTGCCACCTCGTAGAGAGTTTATTGAAAAGAACGCGGTCTATGCGAATATTGATGCATAGTGGCTTAAATTTGCAACACATTTAATCTAAATCAAATACGAAAATGAAAGTAACTGTAGTTGGAGCAGGTGCCGTTGGTGCAAGCTGTGCAGAATACATTGCTATTAAAGACTTTGCCTCAGAGGTAGTACTAGTAGATATTAAAGAAGGTTTTGCAGAAGGTAAGGCAATGGACCTTATGCAAACTGCATCCTTAAATGGTTTTGATACCAAAATCACGGGTACCACCGGAGATTATTCGAAAACTGCTGGTAGCGATGTTGTGGTGATCACCTCGGGTATTCCTCGTAAACCAGGGATGACTAGAGAAGAGCTTATTGGTATCAATGCCGGTATCGTTAAGGAAGTTTCTTCAAACCTTTTAAAGCATTCTCCTGAAGCCATTGTTATTGTGGTTAGTAATCCTATGGATACCATGACTTATCTCGTTCACAAAACATCAGGACTTCCTAAACACCGCATTATCGGAATGGGTGGGGCACTAGATAGTGCGAGGTTCAAGTATCGTTTGGCTGAAGCTCTTGCCGCTCCTATTTCTGATGTAGACGGTATGGTTATCGGAGGTCATTCAGATACAGGTATGGTCCCGTTAATCGGCCATGCTACGCGTAATTCAATTCGTGTTAGTGAGTTTTTGGATGCTGAACAAATGGAATATGTAGTTCAAGAGACTAAAGTCGGCGGAGCTACATTAACTAAACTTCTAGGAACTAGTGCTTGGTATGCTCCGGGTGCTGCAGTTTCAGGTCTAGTACAAGCAATCGCTTGTGATCAAAAGAAAATCTATCCTTGTTCTGCTCTTCTTGAAGGCGAATATGGATTGAATGATATTTGCCTAGGAGTGCCTGTAGTTCTTGGTAAAAATGGAATTGAAAAGATCGTTTCTATCGAGTTAAGTGAAGACGAAAAAGCTAAGGTAGCTGCTTCTGCAGAAGGAGTTGCTGCGGTAAACGCGTTACTTAATTTATAAGAAACCAAAAGAGTGTTTAGCCCCGGAAGTTTTCCGGGGTTTTTTGTTTATTACATATAATTGTCATTTCTAGGGCGAAATGATATATTTGCACGCATTTGACATTATATTAATTGATTTTAGGCAGTATGCAGAATAAAGGATTAATTCGACTATTTGCGATTTTGTTTGGGGTAGTAAGCCTCTATCAACTATCGTTTACATTCATCACTAACAAAATCGAAGGAGATGCCGATCGATACGCTTCAGTTAGCGTAGACGCATCTGCTGATGATTATATTTCAGCACGTGAAACAGCTGCTAAGAGTTATTTAGATTCGGTAGCTGATCTTCCTGTTTTTGGTTTTACTTCTTATTCTGATGCGAAGACCAAAGAATTGAATAAAGGCCTTGACCTTAAAGGAGGGATTAACGTAACCCTACAGATTTCGGTTAAGGACATTCTTAAAGGTCTTGCCAATAACACCAAAAACGTAGCTTTCAATCAAGCTTTAGATGCTGCAGACGATGCTTCAAAGCAGAGTGATGAGAATTACGTAGAACTATTCTTTGAAGCTTTCGAGGCGAATGCAGGTGAAACTACTCTTGCTTCTCCAGAGATCTTCGCGAACAAAGCATTAAGTGATGAGATTAATTTCTCGATGAATAATGCAGAGGTTAAGCCAATCATTAGAAGAAAAATCGACGAGTCGATTGTTTCTGCTTTCGAAGTTCTTCGCGAGCGTATCGATGGTTTTGGAGTAACTCAGCCTAATATTCAACGAGTGGGCAACTCGGGCCGTATTTTGGTTGAACTACCTGGTGCTCGTGATATCAACCGTGCTCAGGAATTATTATCTTCTACTGCACAATTAGAGTTTTGGGAAACCATTTCTTCAGCTGAACCAGGATTATCACAATTTTTAGTAGCAGCTGATCAGCGTTTGGCTGAATTAGAGCAGTCTTCAGATGATGTGGAAGATCTATTAGAGTCAGCTTCTGATTCACTATCTAATCAAAATCCACTGTTAGCCAAACTGATTCCTGGAGCTCCCGGATCTAATGCTTTCGTGCGCGTTCAAGCGCGTGATACCGCCTATGTCGGGCAGGCCTTAAGACGTTCAGAAATTAAAAGATTATTACCTGCAGCAGTACAGTACACTAAATTTGCTTGGCAACGTGTACCTGCTGATGCGGATATCGTAGAATTATATGCGCTTCGCTCAAATCGTGAAGGAACCCCTCGTATTTCTGGTGATGTCGTTTCTGATGCTCAAGATACTTTCGACCAATTCGGAAAACCAGCGGTAAGCATGATGATGAACACCAAAGGAGCTCGCGAATGGGAGCGTCTAACCGGTGATGTTTATCAAAACAAAACAGGTATTGCTATTGTACTTGACAACAAGGTTTACACCGCGCCAGGTGTATCTTCAGGTCCTATCTCAGGTGGACGTTCTGAAATTACAGGTACTTTCACCATCAACGAAACAAAGGACATCGCAAACGTACTTAGAGCTGGTAAGCTACCAGCCTCTGCAGAGATTGTTCAGTCAGAGATTGTAGGGCCTTCACTGGGTCAGGAGGCTATCGAAAGCGGATTCTTATCCTTTGTGATCGCCATGATCTTTGTACTGGTATGGATGATTTTCTATTACGGTAGAGCAGGTCTATACGCTGACATTGCATTAGTATTCAACATCGTATTAATTTTCGGAGTACTTACTAGTTTAGGAGCCGTATTAACGCTACCTGGTATTGCGGGTATTGTTCTTACCATTGGTATGTCAGTGGATGCAAACGTTCTGATCTTTGAACGTATCAAAGAAGAACTTCGCAAAGGCAAAGGATTAGCGCTCTCAATTAGCGATGGATTCTCAAATGCACTTTCTTCGATTCTGGATGCGAACATTACTACGGGTCTAACTGCCGTTATTCTATTTATGTTCGGTTCAGGACCTATTAAAGGATTCGCAACTACTTTATTAATCGGTATTCTAACTTCGCTTTTTACCGCGATTTTCATCACCCGTTTACTGATCGAAGGTTATTTAGCTACTAAGGGTAGAAGCTTAAAGTTCGCTACTGCAGCTACAGCCAATCTGTTATCTTCGGTAAACTTCGGATTCTTGAAAGCGCGTAAAACGGCTTATGTAATTTCTGGTGTGTTAGTGTTAGGGTCATTAACCTCGCTTTTCACCACTGGTTTACAGCAGGGTGTAGATTTTGTTGGTGGTCGCACGTATCAAATTCGTTTTGAAAATGAAGTGAATCCAACAGAAATTTCATCTGCGCTTACTGATGTTTTAGGAAGTGGTACCAACGTGAAGACCTTTGGAGCAGCGAACCAGATTAAGGTGACTACTCCTTATAAAGTAGATGTTGAGGGTATCGAGGTAGATCAAGAAATCCAAGGACTTCTTTTTAACACACTACTACCTTACCTACCTGATGGTTTTTCAATTGAAGACTTCACCGTGGGTAGTGATGATAAGACGGTGGGTATTCTTCAATCAGTAAAGGTTGGTCCAACCATTGCAGATGATATCAAGAAAAATGCAGTGTTAGCGATCTTTGGGTCACTGACTATTGTATTCTTATACATCCTACTTCGTTTTAGAAAATGGCAGTTCTCTTTAGGAGCAGTTACTGCAGTATTCCACGATGTGATTATTGTACTAGGTGTATTCTCAGCAACGAGTGCGTTTATGCCTTTCAACATGGAGATTGATCAAGCTTTCATTGCGGCTATTCTTACAGTAATCGGATATTCATTAAACGATACGGTAGTTGTTTTTGACCGCATACGAGAAATTATCGGATTCAAAGGATGGAAGCAGGGTGATCATGTAAATGAGGCATTAAATTCAACGCTAAGCCGTACGCTGAATACTTCATTAACTACACTTATCGTATTACTAGCGATCTTTATTTTCGGAGGTGAGACCTTAAGAGGATTTATGTTCGCAATGATCATCGGTATTTTAGTTGGTACTTACTCATCATTGTTCATTGCAACGCCAGTGATGTTTGACACACTAGGCAAAGGCAACGATAAGAAGTAAATATTTCTTATTCTATCAATAAAAAAAGGCCCGACGATTGTCGGGCCTTTTTTTATGATCTCACCTTTTGTTTAGGCTTTTACTTTTCGAATCATTAGGTAAGTGCCCAGTAGCACAGGTATGATACTTAGCCATTGTCCGGTGGTTAGTAAACCGAGACTCTCTTCAAAACCTCCTTGACTCTTTTTAAAGAATTCGATAATGAAGCGAGCAGAGAATATTCCGACTAACCAGGTGCCGAATAAGAATCCGGGTTTGTTTCTTAATTCTGCCTTAGGGTAAAGCACATAATACATAATCACAAATAACAATGCGTAAGCAAATGCTTCATAAAGCTGAGCTGGATGACGATAGGGAATTTGAGCTAGAATATCTGCGTATGCCGGATCGTTAACTAGCGCAGCATAAGCTTTACTTACCGAAGGCTGACCTGTAGCCTGTAGCGCCTGGTAGGCCGACATGTCACCGTGATCTCTGACAAATTTTGTAGCAAAGATGAAACTCTCATCTACTACTTTCCCGTTAATTTCAGAATTAAAGAAGTTACCTAAACGCACAAAAGCTCCGCCTATTGCAGAAGGTAAGGCTATTCGATCTACCAGCCACAAGAAAGAAATATCCCTTTCTTTTTTGCTAAAAAGGTATAATCCAATGACTGCCGCTAATGCCGCCCCGTGGCTCGCTAATCCTGCGAAACCGGTAAATGCATAACCGTTGATAATTCCGAAGAGGCTTGAATTCTTTTGCTCTCTAATAGGTAGTAATATTTCAACGAGATGATTCTGGTAATAGGCCCAATCGTAGAAAAACACATGTCCTAAACGTGCTCCAAGCATAATAGAGAGCACGGTGTAGACAAAGAGACTGTCCAGTTTTTCAGTAGGTTTATTTTCCTTTTTGAAAACTGTCTTCATGAGATTCCACCCTAAAATAAAGGCAGCGATCCAAAGCGAGTTATAGTATTTGATTTGAATAGGACCTAGGGTGAAGAGCGTGTCTTCTGGATTCCAGATAATACCGAGTAGCGTCATAAATTAATTTTGGTCTAATATAGCCCAAAACTATGGCTCAGGGAACAGGGTCATACCCGCTTTTTCCCCACGGATGACAACTAGAAATTCGCTTGATAGTTAACCATCCGCCCTTGATCGGGCCGTATTTCTTTAATGCTTCAATACTGTATGTTGAGCAAGTAGGGGTGAACCGACAGCTCGCCGGAGTCAGTGGAGAGATCAGTAACTGATATACTCGAACGAGTAGAATAAAGGGAAGACTAAATATACGTTTCACGATAGACTAAAAGTAGTGCCATCCTTAGTGTCTTTCAACTTGATTCCTAGTGCCTCAATAGCATCTCTGATTTCGTCAGAGCGCTGAAAGTCTTTTCGTGCTCTAGCTTCTGAACGCTCTTTTAGTAATAATTCAACGAGCCCCTTAAGCTGTCCCTCTTGCTTTGCATCTGAGTTTCGGCTATCAAATAATCCCAATACATCGAAGAAGAACGTTTTCATCGTTTGACGAATTAAATTCAAGTCATCATTCGATACGGTCTTCTTTTGATCGTTGATCAGATTGATGATTTTTACTCCTTCGAATAGCTGTGCGATCAGAATGGGTGTATTGAAATCATCATTCATTGCCTCATAACAACGATTGATCCATTCTTCGATAGCAGGATCGTTTTCAATACCTTCTTTTGAACTTAAGCCTTCGAGAGTACTGAATGACTCTAATAATCTGAAGTATCCTTTTTCTGCAGCATCTAAGGCCTCTTCACTTAAGTCAAGTACGCTGGTATAGTGGGCTTGTAACATGAAGAATCTTACAACGGCAGCCGAGAAAGGTTTAGAGAAAAGCTTATTCTCACCACTGAAGAGTTCACTCGGATAGATATTGTTATCTGTTGACTTAGACATTTTCTTTCCATTCAAAGTCAACATGTTCGCATGAAGCCAGTAATTCACTGGTGATTTACCTTTACTAGCCTCTGCTTGTGCAATTTCACATTCGTGATGAGGGAATTTTAAATCCATACCACCACCGTGTATATCGAATTGTTCTCCAAGATATTTGGTGCTCATTGCCGTACACTCTATGTGCCATCCAGGAAACCCATCGCCCCAAGGTGAAGGCCATCTCATGATATGAGTGGGCTCTGCTTTCTTCCAAAGAGCAAAGTCCTGAGGATTCTTTTTCTCAGACTGTCCTTGAAGCGCTCGTGTATTAGCCACCATGTCTTCAATACTTCTTCCGCTTAATTTACCGTAGTCGTTTGATTCATTGAACTTTTGAACATCGAAATACACCGACCCATTTACCTCATAGGCAAACCCTTTATCAAGAATTTCTTTGATGATTTCGATTTGCTCAATAATATGTCCCGTTGCAGTAGGTTCAATAGAAGGAGGGAGCAGATTGAAGTGTTCTAGGGTACGATGAAAATCGACCGTATACTTTTGAACCACCTCCATCGGTTCTATCTGTTCTAACTTGGCTTTCTTGGCAATCTTATCTTCACCAGCATCCGCATCGTTTTCAAGATGCCCGGCATCTGTTATATTTCGAACGTACCGTACTTTATACCCTAAATGAAGAAGGTAACGGTAAATGGTATCAAACGACATAAAGGTTCGACAATTACCTAGGTGTACGTTGCTATATACCGTGGGTCCACAAACATAAAGGCCTACATAACCCTCTTTGATAGGGGTAAAGGCCTCTTTTTTTCGGCTTAAAGAGTTGAAAACTTTTAGTGAATGTTTGTGGTATAAGGGTTGCATTAGAATTCAGTTTCTAATTGAATATAAGATAAGAACTCTTTTCTTAAGGTTTCATCGGTTTTAAAAACACCTCCATATTCGGCAGTAACGGTACTACTTGCGACATCGCGAATTCCTCTCGAGTTGACGCAAAGGTGTTTTGCATCTATGATACAGGCCACATTTTCAGTTTTTAAGATGCGTTGTAATTCTTCAATTACTTGAAGGGTTAATCGCTCTTGTACTTGCGGACGCTTGGCGTAGTAATCTACAATTCGATTCATTTTAGAAAGGCCAACTACGTTTCCGTTGGAGATGTAGGCGATATGTGCTTTTCCAATGATAGGCAGAAGGTGATGCTCGCAGGTTGAGTATAGGGTTATATTCTTTTCAACCAGCATTTCACCGTATTCATATTTGTTTTCGAAGGTGGATGCGCTTGGTCTTCTCTCGGGATTCAGACCCCCAAAGATTTCTTTGACATAGGCCTTAGCAACGCGTTTGGGTGTACCTTTTAAACTGTCATCGGTCAGATCCATTCCTAGAATGTCTAAAATGGCCGCAACATGTTCTTGGATCTTCTCGATCTTTTCATCTTCAGAAATTTCAAAAGCATCGGCTTTGAGTGGCGTCTGTCTTGATGCACTTAAATGATCGTGATCGTTCAACTCGTCGTTCATCTTCGAATAAAATTAAGGCTGCAAAGATAGCTATTTAGGCCCTAAAGCGAGAAGGTATAAGTCACATTCGCTCTAAAACGATTGTTTTGTACTTCGGCCGCATTGGGAAGGATTTGATCGAAGAAAAATACGGTGTCGTTCAAGGTTGAATACGACAATCCGAAATCAATGCGACTAGGCCCGTAATTCAAACCAAAACCTAATCCGTAATCTTTGCGTTCACCGAGATCACTATTGATGTATGGCGAAGAAGTGTTGCCGTAACCTATCCGAGCACTATAACGTTGGGTGGTGTACTCTAACCCCATTCGATAGCTCTCAACTGTACTGAAAGTGCTTGCCAATGCTACATTTTGAGTATTAAATGCCGGATCGTTGTTTGGCAGTAGCTGAGCATCTCCATAATTCTGGCGCTGATAATCGATTAAGAAAGTGAGCGGTTGGCTTAGGGCTACTTTTGAATTTAAGGTCAGTGAAGATGGCAGCTTCATGGTATAATCGTCGTAAACGTTGATAATCCCGAAATTGATATAGGAGATGTCCTCAAGACGATTGTCTGTGTCAAAACGTTGCGCGCTTCGATCGCTCATCGTAAACCAAGTAGGCGTTTTATAACTTACTCCTAAACCGAATTGGGGACTAGGTTGCCATAAGAGACCAAAATTCGCAGAGACACCTATACCTTCAGTAAAGAGGTAGTTGTCAAAAAGACTGGTGGTTACCGCCGATTCTGTAGAGTATCCTTCTTCATCTAGATAAGTGAATCTCTCAAACGATAATTCGTGAATCGAAAGACTAGCCCCTAATAGCCATTTTTCTTTGTAGCTCGCAGATCCGTGGATCGTGTACGCGTCTTTTCTACCCTTACTTCGTGATTCGAATTTTTGAAAAATAGACGTGTATTGAGCATTTGAGGAGAAGACTCCTTCGTCAAGGCCTAATAATCCACCATAAAGGGCTAAAAGAGTTTGCTGGGCTGCAAAGCCACTTTCGGCACCTACTCTTAAGTAAGCATCTTCGATGTATTCATTCTGATAGGCTAAGATATTTTCAGCGATTTGATTGCTTGCTAAGGCGGTGAAATACTGATCCATGCCAGAATCTGCCAGACCTGCTGCTTTTAAATTTCCAGAATAGCTATTCTCTTGTTGATAGGTGAATCCTAATGCGATTTTATTCCAATCACTTTCTTCAGATACGAACACCAAAATTCCTCCGGCTTGATTGATAGAAGCTTCTCCTTTTCTTTTAGGGTTCGTTAAATCTCCTGTTGTTGCTGTATTACCGACTGCTCCGAGGAAGAGACTGCTAGAAAAAGCCCCATAGTCAAAAAGTGCACCTGCTGCAGGGTTGGTTAATACTGAGGAAAGATCACCTTTTAAAAAACCAGAGGCTCCACCTAGCGCTTGTGCTCTGGCAGATCCTAACGATCCATTCTGAAGATATCTATAAACATCATCACTAGTTTGAGCTGCCGCGTAACCTGTCGCAAGCAGCACTATAAAAAGTACTCGATAAATCATGGCGCTAAATTAGTTGTTCCCTCTCGAATTTGAACGCCCCGACGAACTTCTTGATCCACTACTTCTAGAAGTGCTTCGTGAACTACTTACAGGTCGACTGGTCCTTATACTACTTGAACTTCGCGTATTTGTTGAACGCACGTTACTTGATGCTCGATTGCTGCTGGTGCGCGAAAAAGTTCTCTGTGTGGCTGCACGACCAGAGTTATAGCTAGACGACCTTCGAACATTGTCTGAAGCAGTTGTTCTGAGTGTTCTACTTACCTGATTCACCAAGGTTCTCTGGTTAGGAGTAGCAGTAGTGTTTAATATGCTGCTTCTGACATTATCCTGATTGGAACGCCCTCGATTGGCGATGTAACTGGGAGTTCTTAGGGTGCTACGTTCATTGCGGTACCTGCGGCTATTCACCCGGTAGAATCGACTACTTTTATAGAAGCGTTGATTAGGAGCGTAAACGAAACCACCATAAACGGGATATCCATAGAAGTAGGGACGATTCCAGAGGTTCCAAGAATTCCATCCCCAGGTCTGGTAACTCCAATTTCCCCAAGGGTCGATAAATCGCGGATTCCAATTATTGAAGGCCCAAGGGTTGTTCCATCCCCAATTCATATTCCACGCTGGATTCCAATAAAAATCATAGTAAGGGTTGTTGAATCCTGTACCCCATTGGTTGATAGTGATTTGAACACGATCGGTATTCTCACCCCATCCGGCATAACTATTTGAGCCGCTTTGGTAAGCATCTATATCGGTTAATTCATAATCTTCTGCCAGCGCAGCAGCTTTGTCTGCAAAGTAAGAGGTGTAAAACTGTCCTGCCTGTGAGTCAGGGGATTGCGCATATTGAACACGCATTCCAGGTCTTTCTGTTTGATAATAGGAAACCGGGTAATAGGCAATACAAGAATTTAGACTCAAGCCTACTGCCACTGCAATTAATCCCGTTATCATTTGATAACCTCCTTTTCTGCCGGTACTTTTGTCTAAACGCACTTTCATATCTATAAATTTAATTAGTTTTACCCGCCTTTACAAAGGCAATGATTGTGCCAAAAAAAATAGCATGGGGAAAAATCTAACTTCTAGAGCAGAAGATTATTCAAAATGGTATAACGAGTTAGTAGTTAAGGCTGACCTAGCAGAAAACTCAGGGGTTAGAGGTTGTATGGTGATTAAGCCATACGGTTTTGCCATCTGGGAGAAGATGCAACAAGCTTTAGATCAGATGTTTAAGGATACGGGGCATGAGAATGTTTACTTTCCGATCTTCATTCCAAAGTCTTATTTATCGAAAGAGGCCTCTCATGTTGAAGGGTTCGCTAAAGAGTGTGCGGTTGTCACTCATTATCGACTTAAAAATGCAGAGGATGGTAGTGGAATCGTAGTAGATGAAGATGCTAAATTAGAAGAAGAACTCATCGTTAGACCTACCTCTGAAACCATTATATGGGATACGTATCGCAAGTGGATTCAATCGTATCGCGATCTACCACTTCTTTATAATCAGTGGGCCAATGTGGTTCGTTGGGAAATGAGAACGCGATTGTTCTTGCGAACTGCTGAATTCTTATGGCAAGAAGGGCACACAGCTCACGCAACTCGTGAAGAAGCACTTGCAGAGGCAGAGAAAATGAATAATGTTTATGCTGAGTTTGCTGAATCTTTCATGGCAATGCCCGTAATCAAGGGGTTAAAGTCTGAAAGTGAACGCTTTGCTGGGGCAGAGGAGACGTATTGTATCGAGGCACTGATGCAAGATGGAAAGGCACTACAAGCGGGTACTTCACATTTCTTAGGTCAAAATTTTGCTAAGGCCTTTGATGTTAAATACGCGACCAAAGAAGGTGGACAAGAGTACGTTTGGGCGACCTCTTGGGGGGTTTCAACTCGTCTAATGGGAGCACTGATTATGACTCACAGTGATGATCACGGACTCGTGCTTCCTCCTAAATTGGCGCCTACTCAAGTAGTGATTGTACCTATTTATAAGGGAGAAGAACAGCTGAATCAGCTGAATGCACATGTAGAAGGCTTAGTAAAAGAACTGCGTTCGAAGGGGATATCGGTTAAGTATGATAACAGAGATACGCACAAGCCAGGCTTTAAGTTCAATGAATACGAATTGAAAGGTGTGCCGTTGCGAATCGCTATTGGTCCGAGAGATTTAGAAAATGGCACTTATGAACTCGCGCGCCGAGATACCTTGACGAAAGAGACGGTTTCTGCTGATGGAATTAGTGATTTGGTGGTTCAATTATTGGATGATATTCAGGATAATCTTTGGACAAAAGCGCTCAATTACCGTTCAGAAAATATAACGGAGGTAGAAGACTACGATACTTTTAAGGAGGTTCTTGATCAGAAAGGTGGATTTGTTTCTGCCCATTGGGATGGTACAGCTGAGACAGAAGATCGCATAAAAGAAGAGACTAAAGCCACGATTCGCTGCATTCCTCTCGATCAGAAGTTAGAGGAGGGAAGGTGTATTTACAGTAGGAAACCTTCGAAGGGAAGAGTGCTGTTTGCTAAGGCTTATTAAAAAAGTAAAAACTAGGTTTGCGAGACTTAAAAATAGTTGTATTTTTGCGTCCGCAATTTAGGCTAGAAATGGCCCGTTCGTCTAGGGGTTAGGACGCCAGGTTTTCATCCTGGTAACAGGGGTTCGATTCCCCTACGGGCTACAAAGTTGAAATTAAGGGTTTAATGGCCCGTTCGTCTAGGGGTTAGGACGCCAGGTTTTCATCCTGGTAACAGGGGTTCGATTCCCCTACGGGCTACAAAAAAAGATTTAAATAGAATTATGGCAAATCATAAATCAGCACTGAAGCGTATTCGTCGTAACGAAGCAGCTCGTTTACGTAATCGTTACCAACACAAAACGGTTCGTACCGCGATTAAGAAACTTCGTGGAGAAGAGAGTAAAGAAGAAGCAGAGAAGCAACTTCCTTCTGTTATCGGTATGATCGATAAATTAGCTAAGAAGAACATCATCCACACTAACAAGGCAGCTAACCTAAAGAGTAAACTTACTCGTTTAGTTGCTCAGTTATAATTAGCTGTTCTTGTAGCAGTTGGTGATACAGCGATATTAAAAAAGCGCGCTCTTTTGGAGCGCGCTTTTTTTATGCCTTAATTTTTAGCCTTCTATTCGTTCATGGTTAACAAGAACTCTTCGTTATTTCGAGTTTGTTTAATACGCTGCTCGATAAATTCCATAGCCTCAACAGGGTTCATGTCTGCTAAATACTTGCGAAGAATCCACATACGTTGAATAGTGCTATCATCTAATAGTAGATCATCTCTTCGTGTTGATGATGAGATTAGATCAATGGCAGGGAATATTCTTCGGTTCGAGATTCTGCGATCTAGTTGAAGCTCCATGTTACCGGTTCCTTTGAATTCTTCGAAAATAACCTCATCCATTTTAGAACCGGTTTCGGTAAGAGCGGTTGCAATAATTGAAAGAGACCCTCCGTTTTCGATATTACGAGCCGCACCAAAGAATCGTTTTGGTTTGTGAAGTGCATTAGCATCAACACCACCACTTAATACCTTTCCTGATGCAGGTTGTACCGTGTTGTAAGCTCGGGCTAGTCTTGTGATAGAATCTAATAGAATCACTACATCGTGACCACACTCAACAAGTCGTTTAGCCTTTTCAATAACGATATTGGCAACACGAACATGTTCAGAAGCTTCTTTATCGAAGGTCGATGCTACGACTTCTCCACGTACGTTACGCTGCATATCGGTAACTTCTTCAGGACGCTCGTCAATCAATAAAATAATTTGATAGACTTCGGGATGATTGGCAGCAATCGCATTCGCGATGTCCTTTAATAACATGGTTTTACCCGTTTTTGGTTGGGCAACGATCATACCTCTTTGACCTTTTCCGATCGGTGAAAACAGGTCGATAATACGTGTTGACACCGTACTTCTGGCACCTGCTACATTGAATTTTTCTTTAGGGAAGAGTGGTGTTAAATGTTCGAAAGAAACACGATCTCTAACCACGTTAGGATCAAGACCGTTAATCTTATTCACTTTGATCAGCGGAAAGTATTTTTCACCTTCTTTTGGCGGACGGATACTTCCTAAGACGGTATCTCCTGTTTTTAATCCGAATAGTCGAATCTGAGATTGTGACACATAGATATCATCGGGTGAAGCTAGGTAGTTGTAGTCTGATGAGCGTAAAAACCCGTAACCGTCAGACATAATATCTAAGACGCCTTCGCTATCGATCAGCCCTTCAAATTCGTGTTCAGGTTGCTTGTAACGGTTCTTTAATTCTTTATCGTAGTTGTGCCTATCGTAATTAGCGCCTTTCTCGTTTTGACCTTTGTTACGGTCGTTACCTCGCCGATCATTCTGACGATTACTTCGATCATTCTGACGATCATTATTTCGTCGATCGTTGTTGCGCTGTTGATTTCTAGATCCTTTTTGAGCGTTTTCAGAGGGTTGCTCTTCTTTACCTTCTGATTTGTCTTCTTGTTTTACCTCGTTATTTACGCCTTCAGCAGGAGTTTTTTGAGTCCTCGTTCGAGGTCTTCTTTTTGATTTGGTATTTTGATCTTCGTTTACCGCTTCAGTAACCGTCGATTCTTCTTTAGAACTTTTTTCCTTGATCTCATGTTTGGCTACTTCTTCAGGTTTTTGAGCCTGTAGATCTAGTATTTGATAGATGAGATCTTGTTTTTTTAAAGTCTTGTAACGTGCAATTTTAAGAGTCGCTGCAATTTCTTGTAAATCAGCTAGCTTTTTCGCTTTAAGCGTTTCAATTTCAAACATGTATAATAAAGGAAAGAATTAAATCAAGTGATATGTGCGGTTGTGTGAAGTGAGGTAGCAACCGCTGACTACATTGCAATGATACAAATAAAAATTAAAAGCAACTGTTTTATTAAAAAAAACCATCCTAATTTTGAATTATGATTCAACGCGTACAAACGCTTTATTTGAGCTTCGTTGTTTTGTTGTCTGCCGTTTTAATATACGGAGTACAGGCATCAACTTTAGGCCTTGGTTTTCAGGGTTCTACAAGGGTATTAGTATTTGGAGAAGGGGTGTTAAGTGTACTTTTAGCTGTTGGATCTATTTTTTGGTATAGAAATCGTCAAAATCAGTTCGTCATTAATCGATTGAATCTGATTTCACAACTTTTTTTACTAGGATTTTTCGTTTATCGATCGCTAAATGTATCCGGAGAGGTCGCCACCTCTGAGAAGGGTATTGGGATGTTGATTCCGATCTTTTCTATCGTTTTTCTAGTCCTGGCCAACAGGGCAATCAAAAAGGATGAAGATCTCGTAAAATCTGCTGATCGTTTGCGTTAAAACCGGATATCTTAGTAGTATTAGTGCGGAGAAAGCTCAGGGAAACCTGGGCTTTTTCTATTTATTGACCGCTCCTCGCGTACCAAATTCAATCACTTGTAGGTTTTTGATTTGATCGTTATCAATCTCAAATTGTAAGCCGGTACGCACTTTGTGAAATCCATGAGTTCCAGCAGCTCCAGGATTCATATGTAAATGACCGTACTGTTTATCATTCATAACTTTTAAAAGGTGAGAATGTCCGCAGATTACAAGCTTGGGCTGGTGCTGTTCTATTAAAGATCTGACTCTTGGGTGGTATCGTTGTGGGTACCCCGCAATATGGGTCATTAATACTTTGACATTTTCACATTGAAATATCAAATCTTCAGGATATTGACTTCTTTGATGATGATCATCAATGTTACCGTAAACCGCTTTAAATGAAGATACCTTTTCAATGGCATCGCTGACTGAGGTGCTCCCTATATCGCCAGCATGCCAGGTTTGATCCGCCTCACTTGCGTAGTGAAGTATCCGATTGTCACAGTAAGAATGGGTGTCGGATAGCAGGAAGATTCTGGTCATGGTAACGTATCTTTGCCTTCAAAGATAATTCTTGCATTGCGTTATTTCATTCAAATAGCATTTAATGGTTCTGAATACCACGGCTGGCAAAGACAACCTAATGCCTACAGTGTACAACAAGCTTTAGAGGAAGCTTTAAGTACCTTATTGGGTTCTGAAATTGCCATCGTAGGTGCGGGTCGTACCGATGCCGGCGTTCATGCCGCAGAAATTTATGCTCATTTTGATTATGAAAATCCTCTTGATTTAGAAGATTTAACTCATAAACTCAATCGGTTTTTATCGAAAAGTATCGCGATACAAACGATTCGTAGGGTGTCGAATGAGGCGCATGCGCGTTTTGATGCTACATCAAGATCGTATCGTTACCTGATTGAGACCGAAAAAAATCCGTTCAATACCGATTTCGCTCACTTTATAGGTCTACCACTAGACCTAGAACAGATGAATAAAGCGGCTGAATTCCTTATCGGCAAGCAAGATTTTGAATGTTTTTCTCGAACGCATACCGATGTAAAAACATTCATTTGTGATGTTAAAGCGGCTTTATTTACCAAAGAAGGAAGTTTGATTCGTTTTGAAATTACTGCCGATCGTTTTCTGCGAAACATGGTACGTGCTGTAGTCGGTTCACTGTTAGAGGTGGGCCTAGGGAAACGTTCGCCTGAATGGATTCAAGAGCTTATTCAGTCAAAATCTCGATCGAAAGCCGGCGCATCCGCACCTGCAAAAGGATTATCTTTAACCGCTGTGAATTACCCCAATTCAATCTGGAATGAGTAATAAGGAGACCTCGGCTAAGAAATCTTTTGATATCAAGCTCTTTTCGAGAGTATTCTCGTATACCAAACCTTATCGTGGAATCTTTATTGTATCGGTTCTCTCGGCCATCTTAATTTCTGCATTTTCTGTACTTACTCCTTCCTTGGTAGGTCGTTTGATTGATGAGGCGATTACCCAGCAAAATGCTGAATTATTATTTCAGCTGATTATTACCATGGCGGCCGTTTTATTTGGAGAAGTTTTCTTTCAATTGCTCTTTACCTATACTGCGAATCTACTTGGTGAGTCAATCATCAAGGATTTAAGAACTCATTTGTTTTCTCGAATGATTCGGTTTCGAATGAATTATTTCGATAAGTCATCTGTCGGGATACTGGTAACTCGAGCAGTTTCAGATATGCAAAAGATCGGAGAGATTTTTAGCCAAGGTTTTTTTATGATTATCGCCGATGTTCTAAAGATGCTTGTGGTTGCGACGGTTATGCTCGTTATGAATTGGAAATTGGCCTTGTTGGTATTCTCAATTATGCCATTAATACTTTATGCGACTCGTTGGTTTCAAAAATCGATGAAGGTCGCATTTGTTGAGGTTCGTGCACAAATTGCTGCCTTAAATTCGTTCGTGCAAGAGCGTCTTGCTGGTATAAGAGTACTACAACTGTTTCATCGTGAAGAGGAAGAAGCGAAAGCATTCAGGGCTATTAATTTGAAGCATCAGGATGCGTGGTTAAGAACCGTATGGTATAACTCTATATTCTTTGCTATTGCTGAATTATTAGCTTCTATTACCGTTGGATTAATTGTTTGGTACGGTGGAATTCAAAATGTTGGAGGTATTTCACCAGAGCGGTATGGAGATATTTTTACTTTCATTCTTCTTTCTTCATTGCTTTTTAGGCCTTTACGACACATCGCAGACAAGTTTAATGTTCTGCAGATGGGCATGGTTGCGGCCGGGAGAGTATTTGCTATTCTAGATGACACTGGGCAGTTAGAAGAAGAAGGTGATACCGAATTAGATGAAGTACAAGGAAAAGTAGCTTTTAAAGATGTTGTATTTGCCTATGATCCTGAAAAGCCTGTCTTAAGAGGAGTTAACTTCAATATCGAACCGGGGCAATGTATCGCTGTAGTAGGGGCGACAGGGGCTGGGAAGTCTACATTAATCAATTTACTCAATCGTTTTTACGAAATTGATAAAGGAGCGATTGAGATTGATGACTTAGATATACGTCAAATGACATTGAAGGGACTGCGCGCACATATTTCAGTAGTACTTCAAGATGTGTTTTTGTTCGCAGATACCATTGAAAAAAATATTACCCTAGGAAACCCGGATATCACTCTTGATGCCGTTATAGAGGCCGCCAAAGCAATTGGTGTACACGAATTCATTGAGGCTTTACCGGGCGGATACCATTTCGAAATTAATGAACGTGGTAGTACCTTATCTAGCGGTCAGCGACAACTTATTTCGTTCTTAAGGGCATATGTGGCAAACCCTAGCATTCTAGTTCTTGACGAGGCAACCTCATCGATTGACACCTATGCGGAGCAACTGATACAGCGTGCTACAGAAAAGATAACCGAGGGCAGAACTTCAATCATCATCGCTCACCGATTAGCTACGGTACAAAAGGCAGATGTAATTCTTGTAATGGATCAGGGACAGGTGGTAGAGCGAGGGTCACATGAGGAGTTGTTATCCAAAAAAGGAATGTATTATCAGCTCTATCAAGCCCAATTTGCGGTGCTTAGTGAGGCCTAACTGGCTAAATCTCTTTTAATCTTAGCGGCAAGTACCTGATCGCTGTCGAAGTTGATAAAACTTCGATTTCTAACATAGGCGATTTCTCCACGTTCTTCACTTACAACTAGACAGATCGCATCCGTGTTTTCAGTAATACCTAAGGCTGCTTTATGTCTTAAACCGAAATGGGCGGGAATATCAGAAGCACTGCTTACTGGTAGAATGACTCTAGTGGCGGTGATGCGATTACCTTGAATAATGGCCGCTCCATCATGAAGTGGACTGTTTTTGTAGAAGATACTCTCTAAAATAGGAGCATTGATCTCAATATTCATTCGGTCCCCAGAAGCTTTTAAAAATTCTAAACTGCTATTTCTCTCGATCACAATGAGTGCGCCCAAACGCTGTTGGCTGAGATGCTTACACGCAGTGATTAATGCCTCTACATTAACTTCAGGTTCTGCAGGTTTATTTCCATAGAATCTGAAGAATCGACTCATTGTTTTCGTGGAGAATTTACCAGATCCAAGAACTAACAAGAACTTTCGTATCTCTTGCTGAAAAACCACAACTAGAACGATGAACCCTACCTGCATGAATCCGCCTACCAGACTACTAATCATCTTCATTTCAAGTAGTTTGGTTACGTTCCAAAATGTCCATACAATCACCAATCCTAAGAAGATATTGATGGCTACGGTTCCTTTAACAATTCGATAAATATTATATAGCAGGAGCGCAACAAGGAGTATGTCAAGCGCATCCGTTATTTTGAAATCGATAAACTCGAATGGATTCACGGTCGAAATTTGGTTAAGTTGAAAGTTACAAATTTTGAGATAGTGTAACACATTCCATAGCCTCCTTTACATCGTGTACCCTTAAAATAGAGGCGCCGTTTTGCAATGCGATCATGTTGAGTGCGGTGGTGCCGTTGAGTGCTTCAGATGCATTGGTGCCTAGGGTTTTATAAATCATCGACTTTCTACTTAGACCAATTAAAATCGGACAATCAAGTAGCTGAAATTCTTTTAGCTCCCTCAATATTTGAAAATTTTGTTCTGTGTTTTTCGCAAAACCGAATCCTGGGTCGATAATGACATCGTGTATGTGCAGCTCGGTACAACGCTTGATGAGACTAGAGAAATACATTCTCATTTCAACCATTAGATCGTCATAATGACAAAGGTTTTTCATCGTTTGAGGAGTTCCTTTCATATGCATACCGATGTAGGGAACTTGATGCTCAGCGACCACCTCTAAGATTTTAGGATCTATTTGCGACCCGCTAATATCATTGATCATTGATGCCCCTGATTTCAGACAGGCATCTGCCACTGTTGATCTAAAAGTATCGATGGAGAGTGGCGCTTCAGGAAACTCTTTAGTGAGTAATTCGACCACGGGCAATACTCTTCCTAGTTCGTATTCTTCTGAAATGTGATCGGCACCAGGTCTTGAGGAATAACCGCCTAGATCGAGTGCAAAAGCACCATCTTTCAAATGTTTTTCAGCTAACTTCAAGATTTGGCTGTCGAACTTTAATCGGCCTCCGTCATAGAATGAATCTGGAGTAAGATTTAGAATCCCCATCACTTTTGGAGTGCTTAGGTCAATCAGTCGTTTTTTCAAAAGAATTGTCATCTGATACCTTTATATTTGAACGATTGTAATTTTACTGCCTCTAAGTTACGGCAACCCTTAAAGATAATATAGCTATGGCGGATACCTCTGCTGAATTTGATTCGATTATCAACCAGTGTCTATCACTCTTTGAAAAGAAATCCTATGACTATGGAACGGCTTGGCGTATTTTACGATTACCCTCTTTAACCGATCAAATTTTCATCAAGGCCCAGCGTATCAGGAGTTTACAGACGCTCTCTGAACGTAAGGTAGAGGAGGGGGAGGTGTCAGAGTTTATTGGCATCATCAATTATTGCATTATGGCACTTATTCAGATTGATTTGGGTATTGCTGAAAATCCAGACATTGATGCAGAAAGAGCGGTGGCACTCTATAAAGAAAAGGCCGATCGCTGTAAACAATTGATGATGGACAAGAATCACGATTACGGAGAGGCATGGAGAGAAATGCGAGTGAGCTCGCTTACTGATTTGATTCTACAAAAATTACTTCGGGTAAAACAGATTGAAGATAAGCAAGGAAAAACCCTAGTTAGCGAGGGAGTAGATGCGAATTACCAGGACATGTTGAACTATGCAGTATTTGCACTTATACACCTCGAACAGGCATGAAGATTATAGTATCGATCATGCGAGTATTTGTTGGGCTCCTTTTTATTATCTCGGGGCTCATTAAGTTGAACGACCCATTGGGTTTTTCGTTTAAGTTGGATGAATATTTTAGTCCTGCAGTTTTTAACCTAGACTTTCTATCTGTCTTTTCACTTCCGTTGGCGTTGTTTTTAGTGATTCTTGAGGTGTTACTCGGTGTAGCACTACTAATTGGTATTTGGAGGCGATTGGTTGTCTTCAATCTATTGGGCCTGATCACTTTTTTCACCTTCCTAACTTTTTATTCAGCCTACTACAACAAAGTCACCGATTGTGGTTGTTTCGGGGATGCCATTAAACTTACCCCTTGGGAGTCTTTTACCAAAGATGTCATTTTACTTATTGCTATTCTGATTCTTTATTGGGGGTATAAGCATATCAACTATTGGGTGTCTTACCGATGGTCTATTCGCCTAATGAGCCTTTCTCTTGTTGGGTCACTGTTTTTGGGTTATTGGGTGCTCAGTCACCTGCCATTAATTGATTTTCGCCCCTATAAAATCGGAGTATCCATTCCTGAACAAATGGAGATTCCTGAAGATGCTCCGGCCGAAGAATATCGATACATCTGGACTTTTGAGCGTGACGGAAAGGTGTTCGAAGAAGTTACTTCAGGTAGTTTTCCTGATCTTTCTGATGCAAACTTTACGGGTAGTGTGAAAACAGAATTAGTACAAGCGGCTTTCGAGCCTCCGATTCACGATTTTACCATGATGTTGGATGGAGAAGACTACACCTCGAGTTTGTTGAATGAGGAAAAGGCGATCTTAATAACTTCTTACGATTTTGAATCGGCCTCATTAAACGATTTTGATAAGGTGGTCAATTTTGCCGAGGAGAGAGCAGCGAAAGGGTATGTGATTTACGGTATGACAGCTGCCTCAGATAGTAGTGTAAATAAATTCTATGAAGAATACGGTACGGTAATTCGCTGGTACCAATGTGATCAAACAACGGTGAAAACAATTGTGCGTTCAAACCCTGGGGTGCTTTGGCTGAATC
>JAAZVY010000043.1 GCA_018623195.1 Flavobacteriaceae bacterium
CGCTGTTCATGCTTTCTTCAAGCGTGCAAGGTTTACTTTGAATACTAAAAATAGCATCTATTCCTAGGTCGTATAGCGGGTCTAAATGTTCACCAATACTACCGGCAAGAACTACTACCGGTTTGTGGTGTTTTTTGGCAAGTTTCGCCACTCCGACAGGAAGTTTGCCCTCAAGGCTTTGCCCATCGATGCGACCCTCTGCCGTAACAATAAGATCAGATGCTGCAATTTGTTCTTCTAGGTGCGATAACTCGGCGAGAAGCTCGAATCCCGAGACTAGTTCAGCTCCTAGTAGCCCGTGAAGCCCTGCGGCGCACCCGCCCGCGGCGCCAGCACCGGGTACCTCTGCAACCGATTTTTGGGTAAGTAATTCGATGTGTTTGCTAAAATTAGCTAAGCCAGCTTCTAACTGGGGCTCCATTTCAGGAGTCACTCCTTTTTGTGGTCCATAAACGGCAGTAGCTCCTTGCTTACCTAGTAATGGATTACTCACATCACAGGCAACTTTCAATTGAAATTGAGGAATGGCTTCGACGTCGATGTGATCGAGCTCGGTTAAAAATCCGCCTCCGGGTAGAAGCATTTCGCCTTCAGCGTCAGAGAATAGACCTCCTAGCGCTGATAATATCCCAGTTCCACCATCATTGGTTGCGCTGCCACCAATACCCAAATAGATCTCTTCTGCTCCGTGATCCAGGGCGTGCCTGATTTGCAAGCCGGTCCCATAGGTCGAGGCTAGCATAGGATTTCTTCTGTCGACTTCAATTTGAGCGAGACCTGAGGCTTGAGAAAGTTCAATCCAGGCCGCTTTACGATCGGCAAAACGAAAGTAGGGAGCCTTAATGGATCGACCTATCGAATCGATGGTACTCGTGGTGACCAATTCTCCTTCAAAGAGGTTTTGGAGAAGATCTAAGGCACCTTCACCTCCGTCTGAAAAGGGTAGCTGTTTTACCGTAACCTCGGCATCAACGGAATGAATTCCCCTTGCGATCGCGTCGGCTACTTCTTTGGCACTAAGGCTTTCTTTGAAGGAATCGGGAACGACAAGTATTTGCATTCTTAGTTAACTCCCGGTTGTTTGATTTCAAAACCTTCTTTGTCTTTGGCTTCTTGAACCATGTTTCTGACTTTGGCTAGTAGCCCTTTAGCGTCGTAGATGACTCCGTTGCTGATGGTGTATTTGATACCTCCAGCGCGAACCACCTCGTTATCTTTAGTCAACCGAACGGCTCCGGTACCATAGAGTACTTTGAAGTTTTTCAGCGGATTCTCCTCGACGATCACAAAGTCGGCTTGTTTACCAACTTCCACGCTACCGATTTGATCGGCAATACCTAAGGCTTCTGCACCGTTAAGGGTGGCTGAACGAATCACTTCGAGCGGATGGAATCCTGCCTCACGCAACAATTCTAACTCTCTGATATAAGCGAAACCATACAATTGAAAAATAAATCCTGAATCTGAACCGGTGGTTACACGTCCGCCTCGATTTTTATATTCATTGACGAAGGTCATCCATAGTTTGAAGTTGCGTTTCCAAGTAATCTCTTGCTCGGTACCCCAGTCATGCCAGTACGAACCGTGTGAAATCATCGAAGGCTGATAAAATCTCCATAGCGAAGGCAAAGTGTATTCTTCATGCCATTCTGCTCTTCTTGCGCGTTGAAGGTCACGATTAGCTTCGTAAATATTAAACGTGGGGTCTAGGGTGAAATCGAGGTCGAGAAGTTCGTCCATCACTGCGTTCCAGTGATCTGAGTAAGGCGCAGCGGCTTGTTCCCATAACTTACCTGCCTCCTCAAAACGGTGTTGCTCATTTTGATAGTTGTAATCTAACGGATAATCTTGCACCGTACGATCTTCAAAAAGCGCCTCTGGTAATCCGTACCAGTGCTCCATCGAAGTGAGACCTGCGCGTGCCGAGTGAAGTACATTCCATCGTGCCACACTCATCTGAGCATGGTGGCATGCAGAGCCTAGGCCCAAACGTTTATTTTCTCTTAACGCTGCATCCATAATTGCTGGGTCGGCTCCGAAGAACTTAATTCCATCTGCTCCATTTTTTGCATTTTGACGAACCCATTCACGAGCTTCGTCAGGGGTAGTGATCTCATCTCCACCTTGCCCAAAACCAGTATAGGCAAAGATTCGAGGAGCGATAATTTCATTTTTCGCTGCACGACGTTTGAGGTCAAGCGTATATTCAAGACCGCGCCCACTAGGTTCTCTAACGGTGGTTACTCCATGGGCAAGCCAAAGGCTAAACACATAGTCCCAGTCGGCTCCTTGAGCGGTACCGCCGATGTGTCCGTGCATATCGACAAACCCTGGTAGAAGATACATGCCGGTGGCATCGAGCTCACGCCCTCCGGGCTTTAACTGAGGACGTCGTTTCGGATTGATCGCCACGTTCGGATACCCTACCACACTCACCTCAGTAATCTTATCATCTTCGACCACCACGTCAACGGGGCCAATCGGAGGCGCGCCATTTCCATTAATCAGGGTCACCCCTCTAATGATTAATTGTTTGAAAGGGCCCTCGGCCAATTGGCTCTCTTGTGCGAACGAAAGTGCACAGCTGAACAGCGCAAGTAAAAGGAATTTTTTCATGGTTATAGGATGAAATCAGTGTTTAAGAAATTGCTTTCATTGCTGTCTAAGATATCACGAACGGTTTGTTTATTGATATCATTTTCTTTGAAAGCCAAGAAAGTTCGAATCGAGAAGGCTCTAAGCGCATCTTTAACGCTGAGGGTCGCCTGACCTGAATCTTTGCGACCGGTGAACGGATAAATATCTGGCCCTCGCTGGCAAGCCGAGTTGAGGTTCACTCGACACACAAGGTTCGCAAGAATGTCAACAAGACGTGCTAGCTTGGTGTGATGTCTACCGAAAATACTCACCTGCTGACCGTAATCAGAATCGGCCATATCATTTAATGGATGTTCAATAGAATCAAAAGAGATCACTGGAATCACAGGGCCAAACTGCTCTTCTTGGTAGACTTTCATCTCCTTGGTTACCGGATACAATACGGCTGGCCAAATGAAATTATCACTTACCTGACCTCCTTTTTTATTCATAATACGAGCGCCTTTTTCGATCGCGTCGTCAATAAGTTCTTGAATGTAGGCTACTTTACCCGGTTCGGGTAGCGGAGTCAAAAAGGCTTTTTCGTCCCATGGGTCTCCAAAAGGCAGGGCGTCAACGGCAGCTGTAAATTTTTCTAGGAAGGCCTCCCTAATGGTTTCTTGAACATATAGAATTTTTAGAGCAGTACAACGCTGACCATTGTAACTCAAGGTTCCTGAGATACACTCTGAAACGGTGAGATCAAGGTCTGCATCTCGAAGGATAATGCCCGGGTTCTTGGCTTCTAAACCATAAACAGTTCTCAATCGATTCGCCTTCGGATGCAATTCTTGTAAGGCGTTCGCTGAGGTACTGTGCCCTATCAGAGAAAGTACGTCAACTTTACCCGATTTCATGATTGGTGCTGCAATAGCGCGACCTCTACCGAAAACGATATTTACCACTCCTTTCGGAAAACTCTCCTGAAAGGCCTCAAGAAGTGGAGTAATCAGTAACACCCCGTGTTTTGCGGGTTTGAATACTGCCGTATTCCCCATGATAATGGCGGGAATCAGCAAGCTAAAGGTTTCATTGAGCGGATAGTTATACGGTCCCAAGCAAAGCACCACACCGATAGGCCCACGACGAATATGTGCATACACGCCTTGGTGTTTTTCGAACTGACCGGCGTCGCGATCAAGATCTTTATACGCCTCAATGGTGTCGTAGATATAGTCTACCGTTCGGTCAAATTCTTTGTAGGCGTCGTTGTGATTTTTGATAATCTCCCATTTCAGTAGCTCAACCACTTCTTCGCGTTTTTCTTTCATTTTTTCAACAAAGCGAGTCATGCATTCGATGCGATCTTTCACCTTCATGGTTGGCCAGACTCCTTTACCCTGATCGTAGGCGTTGTAGGCAGAATCGAGTGCTTCTAGGGCTTCTTTCTCTCCTAAATTGGGAACAGAGCCTACACGGGTTTTCTCGTAAGAGGCTCCAGAGGTTTTACTAAGGGTAGAGTAGACATCTTGGATTTCTCCAGTCCATGGTTTGATTTCACCATCAACTAGATAGCTTCGATGTTCAAGGGGGGTTAGGTTAGGTATCATTCGGTAGGTATTGATTGAATAAATTTTGGAGCTTTACGCACCTTGGTTGCCTGTTCAAAAGCATAGGCAATGCTAATCAGCTTAGGTTCTTCGAATTTGCCAGCGAAGAAGCTGACCCCAACGGGCAATTCACCTACAAAACCTGCAGGTACGGTTATGTTCGGATATCCCGATTGGGCCGCAGGGCTCGAACTTCCCATGCCAAAATGGTCGCCGTTGATAACGTCGATGGTCCAGGCTGGCCCTCCGGTAACTCCCATAATGGCATCTAGCTCATTATTGGCTAGGGCGTTGTCAACCGCCGCTCTAGCATTGGTGGTTACCTTTTCTAAAGCCTCTAAGTATTCGGGCTCAGTTAAATCTCCTTTTTCAGCCGCTTGAAGAAGGTGTTCTTGCTGAAAGAACGGCATTTCGGTTGCCGCATTTTCTTCATTGAAGGCAATAAGATCTTCTATGCTTTGGATGGGGCTGTCAGGTCTCGAAGCGAAGTAGGCATTGAGGCCCGCTTTGTACTCGTACAACATGAGTTCGTATCCCGCGCGGCCGATAGCTCGCCTCTCAGGAAGTTCGATATCCATCACAACGGTAGCTCCTGCTTCTTCAAGTGCTTTGACGACAGATTCTAGAACGGTATCTACTCTTTCGTGATTGCCAAAGGTACCTTTCATGATCCCGATACGCTTGCCTTGAAGCGCATTCGCATCTAAAAACTGGGTGTAGTCGGTGCCTACAAAAGATTCGCTGGCTAGCGTTTTTTCATCTGAGGTATCTACCCCTGTCATTGCTGATAATAAGGCTGCTGCATCTGCCACTGTTCTTGCCATAGGCCCGGCGGTGTCTTGGGTTTCAGAGATCGGAATAATCCCGTCGCGACTCACTAAACCAACGGTGGGTTTGATACCAACTACTCCGTTAGTAGAGGAGGGGCATACGACCGAGCCATTAGTCTCGGTGCCTACCGCTAGGGTTGCGAAATTGGCAGAAACGGCCGCTCCAGAGCCTGAACTTGAACCGCATGGGCTGCGATCTAGAACGTAGGGGTTTCTGGTTTGTCCGCCGCGACCTGACCATCCGCTTGATGAACGGCTAGATCTAAAGTTGGCCCATTCTGACAAATTGGTTTTTGCTAAGATAATGGCCCCCGCTGCTCTTAGTTGTTTTACAACGAAAGCATCGTCGGGTGCTGGCCCGTGAGTTAATGCTAGGGATCCTGCGGTTGTGAGCATCTGGTCACCGGTATCGATGTTGTCTTTAATCACTACCGGAATGCCATGTAAAGGGCCTCTGACTGACCCATTGGCTCTTTCGGCATCTAATTCAGCTGCGATTTGGAGCGCATCTGGGTTAATTTCAATGATACTGTGAACCCCGCCTTCTGATTGGTCGAGAAGTGCGATTCGTTCTAAATAGGCAGCGGTTAGTTCAACCGCGGTGAGTGTGCCCGATTGCATTTGAGCTTGTAATTCGGTGACTGTGGCTTCTTCAAAAGCAAAATCTTCGGTAGCTACGGTCGGATTACAGCTAATAGCCAGCAAAAAAACAAAAGCAATATAAAGATTCTTCATAGGTCTCGTTTAAGGCCTAAGAAGGTAAGAAAAATCGCTTTAAGAGCCGTCTAGTTCGGAATGATCTCGAAGACAAATGGAGTCAGATCTTCTGTTTCATCGGTCCCATCACTCACATGTACCCTCCAGTAATACGTGGTGTTTGGATTGGTAGCTACCCAAATATCGTTTTTACCGTCAAGGTTAAACACTCTGGGATTACTAAAAGATTCATCGGTGTCGATTTCAACCACAAAGGATAGACTTTGAAGTAGGTCTGCCACCTCTGAGGGGCCGTCCTCGTCGAAGAAGTCCCATTTTAAATAGGCATCGCTGTTTCCTGAAATAATCTCACCATTCGGAGGATTCGTCTTAACAATCGTCGGAGCCACATTCTGCGATTCATCCTCCAAAGGCTCTTCAACTACTTCGTCAACGGTAATAATTTCTCCAATTTGGAGGCGGTAAGTTTCTAAGCTGTTCGATTTAAAGAGGCCATTGACCGCACTAACTAGCCAATTCATTTCGGTGTCCGCAGGTAAGTCGAGTCTTATCGAATTCTCTTCGACAACCGAATCTAAAAGGACCTGACCGGTAGCATCAGTAGATTGCAAAGTGAGGATATAATAATCGGCGCTTGATGCAACTTCCCAGGAAAATAGGACCGGTATCTCGGCATCAGTCACCCCTTCAATGACCTCACCATCTTGTGGTGCCAATAACGAGAATTGTTCTGGTGCTTCGCCCGGTAGATAGGTGGTGCAACTAGTTAGTAGACCGACCCAAAGCAGACCGACTATTTTCTTTTTCATCACCACAAATTAGTAAACTCTCGCTAATTAGGCGTAGTGCGAAATGAAAATACCTGGCTTTCAGTACTTGCTTGACCATCAAAGGCAACGATCCTCCAATAATACTCGGTACTTGGAGTGAGAGTGATGATATATTCAGAGGTATTGAGGTCTTCAATAACCACCGGATTGAGATCAAGGGTTTCGACCCTATCAATGATTAGTTTGAAAGTTAAATCATCAAGATCGGCGTCGTAACTGCTCCAGCTCAGGGCGATATTGCCCAACTCAACAGACACTGTTTGACCAGGTGCAGGATTAATAGCAACTGGCGGAGCGGGAGAGGTATTAGTGAACGCCGCATTACTCAAAAAGAAGACGTAGGCATCGGGGCTTTTTGATTGATAGATGTAATTCTGAGCAGTAATACTCCACTGATAATAATGGCCTCTATCAAGTAACACCTCAAAGCTAGTCTCTTCGATATCGGGGATCGTTATTATTTCTTCGGTGGTGAGATTGGTGATCTTTAGCACGTAGAATAGTGCTTCTTCTGCCGCCTGCCACTCAAAAAATACAGTAGCCTTCTCGCCAACCACTTCACCTATTTCACAGGGTGTTTGATCAGCCGGCAATAGTAAAACGGGGGGCTCGGGTGCCACCCCAGGAAGCTCGGTCTTACAACCCATAACAAGCAGTATCACAAGTAAATAGAATCCTTTTCTCATTACTTTTTAACCACTTTAAATTGCTTGTCAACGGTATCACCTTGAAGGGTGAAAATGTAAACTCCAGAAGGGTAGTTGCCCAGTTCATATTCAATCACCCGACTTGAAGGAATAGCGACTAATTCACGGTGCAGCTGTTGACCTTGAAGATTTAAAACTGAAAAAGAAACTTTCTTATCGCTACCGCCAACGTAGATCTGTACGGGTCCTTCTGTTGGGTTTGGATACACTACCACATTTTCAGAAACAAAAATCTCCTCAAAGTAACTGCCTTGGCAATCGAGTTTAGCGCTTACATTCAATCGGTTCATACCTGGCTTTAATGGGAGCGTAATTCTAGTATTATCGGTTGTAGTCTCTTCTCCATTCAACTCGATCGTATAAGGGCCATCCCCTAATAGATTCAGCTGAAGTAGGCCATTCAATCGATCACTTACTGCTACAACTCCTAATTCTTCAGGCTCCTCAACTTTCACCTGGTAGCACTGTCTGTATTCAGGAAACTCAACGACTGAAATACAGAGTGAATAACTTCCAGTTGCTAAATCAGTAAAGGCAGACTGATAGGAGTTCGAATTATTAAGCTCAAGAGTATTTGCACTGCCTGTGAATTCTACCAGATAATTATAATTCGAATTCAAAGCTCTAACGCTAACTACCCCATCGGTCTGACCAATACAACTATTAGACAAGGTTTTGACCACAAAGGTGTCTGGATCCAGTGAAAAAACCTTGCAGCCTTTATTGTTGACCATTACCCCCTCAGGTGTACCCGGACATTCATCATAGGCGTCAGCCACCCCATCTCCATCAGAATCAATCTCATAAGTATTTATGATGAGCGGAAGAAATCCCCGATGTATTCTTACCGACGCCGTAGCTGATTCGGTGAGCGGACCAAAACTGGTATTCATAATTCTAACCGCAGTTCTATTCACTATACCACCCGGCACAGAGGTAGTCTTTTGGGCTACCACTGGGAGTGTTAGGAATAGAAATAGGGCTAGGAGGCGGGTCATTTATGGGATTATGATATATGAAAGATTTATTTCGCTATTTGGATTTTCATAGAAAAAGATCTGTAATCTGTCATAATCAGAACTTCCTGGTGACTTGCTTTTTAAAACTGTCTGAATTCCAAGTCCAGGATGATTAGATGTTATTATAACTGTTGAGGTGTCAGTAATAATTCCTGAAAGATTATTGTCTATATCAGTAAGTGCAACGAAATCCGATGTACCATTAATTGTGAAAGTAATTACACCAGAGTAGATCCCTAGAGAATTTCTTGCAGAGATTACATTAGAAACATCAGATAGGTTGTTTGATGCCTGTAATGCTGAATCAGCTAGTGCGCCTTGAGCTGCTGTTGCGTAGTCTGTTGGGTCGAATGCTTTTAGATCGGCTAGGTTGGTGACCTCTGAGTCCATGAGTGCTCCTGCTGCTTCAACGCTGGTTGCATTGGTGACTTGGGCTCCAGCTTCAATGCCATCTAGCTTGGTTTTAAGTGCTGAAGTGAAATTTTCATCTGATTGAAGAAATCCAAGGCCTTCAATATCTGATGCGGAAATACTGAGCTTAGAAAAACTTATGCTAGCCGCAGCAGATAAATCATCATTTGAAATCGTGCCATCAAGTATGCTGGCAGAGGTAATTGAGTTATCAAGAACAGATATAGCTCTATCTGATATATATGATCTAGGTGTTTTAAGTAGTGGCATTCGAGTCGGTGCTCCGTAACCAGCTCCAGTATCGATTTCATCTTGAAGATATAACTCGCCTTGCCAATTGATTGATGTGAAGTCTGTTGTTGCCCCTTCACCTATGATAAAGCTCACAAAACCTTCCCGAGAGGTAGTGACTTCTTTTTCTTCTTCATATTGAAGAGTGGTCGTTCCTTCGATAATGCGGATGCGTATTTTGACTGGGGTTTCTTTTAATGGAGATCCGTCAGTATTCTTAATCACCGCTTGATAGTAAAATCCTTCTTGAGCTTGTATCCCTATAGTTGCCAAAAGAAACGCAACGATTACTAGCCTAATTCGATACATTAGGTATTGTTTTATTGATTCTGCAATAAAGATACAGAGATTAAGCCTTAATTAGCTTCAGTTCTTTTTGAACCTCAAGTGACTTTAATTCAATAAAATACATTCCGGTTTTGAGGTGACTAACAGGCAATTGAATAATACGATTTGATGGAATTTCAAACGCTTTTGATTCAATCCGTTGGGAATTAAGATCTTTTAGGGTGAGTTGAATTTTAGTATCGCTTCCTCCTACATAGATGTTTGCGATATCTTTTATTGGATTTGGAAAAATTCGAACATCCTCAGACAAAAATAGTTCACTGTCGAAGCTGCCTTGGCATTCGTTAGACGGTGTCACGGCGATTTTATTGACCCCTTTGGCCAAGTTCAGCTGATAAAATTTTTCAGAGGTTTGGATGCTGCTTTCGTTGTGGTTTACAGTGAAAGGAGGTTCTCCGCTTAGCTGTAATAGGACTGTTTTAGCGTCCCAATTTGTGAAGCTTTGAACTTCTAAGGGCGCAGGATTTCTGATACTAATCTCATAACACCTATGGTATGATGGGTTGCTTTTTGGGATTAAACAAAGAGAGTAGGTATTGCTTTCAAGACTTGTAAATTCAATGGGTTCAGTGCTCGGAGCTAACCAATCCTGCGATTGGTCATTGAGTCGTACTTCAAAATCGAATTCGTTCAGAGAGGTGCTAATTGAAATAATCCCTTCTTCGCTTTCTGGGCATGAGTTATGGGTGACCTTAATCTGAAAAATGTCAGGTGGTAGGGTGAATGTTTCGCATCCGTTTACGTCTACCGTACTGCCGATTGGTGTTGCAACGCATTCATCGTAGAAGTTACTTACACCATCCAGATCGGCATCTTCTAACATCGAATCGCCGATAAGACTCAAGAATCCTTTCTCGATAAAATAAATCTCTTCGTAAGAAGCTTCGCTTTGAAACATGCTAAGATTCGAATAAAACAAGACGGCATCTTGACTCTGAAAATTTAAATAGGGAGAGATGATACTTTGGGCGAACACCCCTTTAAAAACGAAGAGCGTTAAGGCTAGAAAGAACCTTCTCATGTTAGTAATCAAAATTGACAATC
>JAAZVY010000094.1 GCA_018623195.1 Flavobacteriaceae bacterium
CCTTTCATCGAATGAATTCATTCTCGATGAAGTACTAGTGAGTGCTGTTCGAGCCAATTCAAATACTCCGGTAACCTTTACCAATTTTGACAAAAAGGAAATCGCTAAGCGAAATCTAGGTCAAGATATTCCCATCTTACTGAATTACCTCCCTTCGGTAATTTCATCTTCTGACGCGGGCGCTGGTATCGGATACACCTATCTCAACGTTCGAGGATCTAACAGCGAACGTATCAATGTCACCATTAACGGAATTCCCTATAACGACGCAGAAAGCCATGGTACTTTTTGGGTGAATCTAGGAGATTTCGCTTCATCTACCGAAAATCTACAATTACAGCGCGGAGTGGGTACCTCAACCAATGGTTCTGGGGCTTTTGGGGCAAGCCTAAATATCTTAACCGATGCAATGGCCGATGAAGCAGGGGGTGAAAGCTCGAATTCTTTCGGATCATTCAATACCCGTAAACACACCGTTAAGTTTACTACCGGAAGACTCAACGACCACTTTGAATTATCAGGTAGACTTTCAAATATTTCATCTGATGGTTATGTTGATAGGGCCTTCGCCGATCTCAAATCATATTTTTTACAAGCCGCTTACAGCGACTCCAATCGCCTAATAAAAGCCATTGCCTTTGGTGGTAACGAACGCACCTATCAAGCGTGGTATGGTCTTGATCCTCAGCAACTCGCTGAAAACCGCAGACAAAATCCATACACCTATGAAAATGAGGTAGATGATTATGGCCAAGATCACTTTCAATTACACTGGAACGAGATCATCGACAACCACTGGTCAACCAACCTAAGCTTAAACTACACCAAGGGATCAGGATTCTTTGAGCAATTCAAAGCCGAAGAGAGTGCCTCTGATTTTAATAATCTCATTGTAGATGGCAGCGACCTAATTGTACGAAGATGGCTCGACAATGATTTCTATGTGGCTAACTTTAATATCAACTATACCAAAGAAGACTTGAATATCATCAGTGGTATTTCGTACAGCGATTATAGCGGAGACCATTTTGGGGAAGTGATTTGGGGAAGTGATTTAGCAAACAATACCTCAATCAGAGATCGCTATTACTTCAGCGATGCTTTTAAAACAGACCTCAGTTTCTTCTCTAAAGCAACCTTTACCATTAGCAAGAAACTATCTGGTTATCTAGATCTTCAAGGACGATTCGTTTCCTATCAAACATCAGGGTTAACCTCTGATCGAGCTCCAATAGATGTTGATACCAACTTCAATTTTTTCAACCCAAAGGCGGGTTTTATTTATCGTATGGCTGATGATAGTGACCTCTATTTTTCATTTGCACGTGCGCATAGAGAGCCTAATAGAAACGATTTCGAAAACGGGGTTAGTACTGCAGAGAGATTAGACGACTTCGAACTGGGATGGCGTTACAAAAGTGAGCGATTCAAGTTAAACGCGAACGGTTACTTTATGAATTATACCGATCAGTTGGTGCTTACGGGAGCCATTGACGATGTCGGTGCCCCCATACGAGCTACTAGCGGAAAAAGCTACCGATTAGGGCTAGAGCTAGAAACTGATTATCAGTTATCAAAAAGTTTCAGCATTCAGTCGAATGCAGCACTTAGCACCAATCGCAACCAAGACTTTAATGCGTTTGTTTTCGGGGAATTAAAAAATCTTGGAGATACACCACTATCATTCTCCCCAGGGGTGATTGTGGGTAACCGATTCACCTATGCTCCCAGCGAGCGTTTTCAAGTAGCTTTTCTATCTAAGTACGTCGGTGAACAATATATGAGTAACCTAGGGAGTGAAGTATCAGAACTTGATGTGCTCAAAGCTTATTTCACTAGCGATTTGAACTTAGTGTACCAGATTCAGCCAAAATCTGTTTTTAAGTCTATTATTTTCACGGCACTTATCAATAACATCTTCAATGCAGAATATGTAGATCGAGGCTATTACTATACCTATGACTATCCAGGAGAGAATGGTGAAACGATCACTGCTGATGGGGCCGGATATTATCCGCAAGCCACTGCAAACTTCTTAGCCGGGGTGACCTTTAAATTTTAATTCCCTAAGCGCTATTTAAATCGATTAGGTCGGTGTGTTTGGCCTTCTAAAATTCCATACATTGGTAATAGAATTTTCAAACACATCGACTTTTTATGGCAAAAAGAGATCCTTACGCTGCTCTTAGAATAAAAGAGTTCAACATCTTTTTAGCGCTTCGATTTGTTTTAGTTTTTGCCTGGTCGATGCAGTTCATAGTCGTTGAATGGCAAGTGTATTCACTCACTAAAGACCCACTTTCTTTAGGCCTTATCGGTCTGATGGAAATCATACCTGCTCTTGGAATGGCCTTATTTGCGGGCCATATCGTTGATCAAAAAGAAAAGCGAAATCTATTTCTATGGATTATTAGCCTTTTTTCTCTCATTAGTCTAGGCTTATTCTTCATATCCGGGGACTCAATTACTTGGAGTACAAATACCATTCTTTATGCGATTTACGCCTTTGTTTTTTTTGGAGGACTCCTCAGGTCGTTTTTTGGCCCAACCATTTTTTCGCTGATTGCACTGATTGTTCCTAAAAAGGTGTATCCTAACGCCGCTACCTGGAGTAGTTCAACCTGGCAGATGGCTTCGATACTAGGACCTGCCGTGGGAGGCTTCACCATTAACTGGATTGGTATTCACTGGTCTTTATGCATCGTATTTATACTGGTA
>JAAZVY010000095.1 GCA_018623195.1 Flavobacteriaceae bacterium
GTGCACTTAAATACTTCATACTGAAGGTAGACCCGAAGAAGCGGATCTTATTTGACCCTGAAGCTTCTGTTGATTTTCAAGGAAATACCGGGCCTTTCATTCAATATACTCATGCCCGAATTCAATCGATACTGCGAAAGGTAGAAAGTAGTGACTTTAAGTTAACTATTGAAAGTGTCCAATTGCACGAGAAGGAGAGAGAGTTAATGCTTCTTCTCATGAATTACCCATCGGTTATTCGATCGGCTGCGGAAGCCTATTCACCCGCATTGGTAGCTAATTATATTTATGATTTAGTAAAAGCCTTTAACTCGTTCTATCAGCAGGTAACGATTTTGGCAGAAGAGGACTTAGATAAAAGAAATCTAAGACTTCAGTTGTGTTCAAAGATTGCTGAAGTAATTGCTCATGGATCGGCTCTTCTTGGAATTGAGGTTCCCGATCGTATGTAAGTATAAAGCATAAAAAAAGCAGGCACGAAGGCCTGCTTTTCTTTTTATAAGGGGTCGGATTAGTTTCCTTCTTTTGCTGCAACTGCTGCACCGTAAACTACTAAACCGAATCCGATTTTGTTTACTGCGTCCCCGATGTTGTAAATAACATCCATTGCTAAACCGCCGAAGATTCCTTCATACCATCCTGGAGTACCAGCCATGTATCCGATCGGATAAATCGCCCATCCTACCAATACGAACCAAGCGAGGGTTTTGTGTGCAGTAAGAACTGCTCCTCCTGCTTGCTCAGCTAATTTCTTAGCTTGACCGAACCAGATGTCATAAACGATTACGAAGTAAGCGATTCCTGAAATTAGACCCCAGAAGGCTGCTTGATCTCTGTAAACGGCCTCTCCGAAGTAACCTGTTACTAACATAATCACCGAAAGAACGATAAGTCTCCACATTAGTGATTTTTTAGCACCAGCTGCTTTCAAGATGAGGAAGAATTCAACACACATCAATGGAACGGTTAGTACCCAATCCACATATCTGAAGAATGTAGGTGAATCAGCGTGAGCAGACCAATAGTCTCTCATGTACCAGTAGTGTACCGCTGCAATAAAGGTAATCAGACCTGATACCAAGATTGAGGTACGCCATTTAGAGTCGAAGTTGTTCATCGACAAGAAAAAGAAGGCAGAAGCTGCCATCATAGCCATACATCCAACGAAGAAAGTAAAGCCTACGTAGTCGTCAGTAGCTATCTTTGAGACATCAGCAACCAACGGCAGATTAAGTAATAAACTTTTCATAAGTACTATAGTTTAGTTTTGTTTAACCAAATGTAATTAATTCTAAACATAATATGATATTTTTATTCAAAATTTTTTATAAACTATTCAATTAACACCGATTTAAATTTTGCAATTTCTCAATAAATCGATCTTTTTTAAGATAATGGCCTCATTAGGACTCTTTTTAATTTCTTCTCTAGTTAGTGGAGAAACACAGTGGTTTATTGCCCTTCTGCTTATTGGTAGCGTCGGGCTTTTACATGGAGCTAATGATCTAAATTTAATTAATGCACTAGGAATCTTTCCTGGGAGTTCTAGAGGTAAACATCTCTCGCTATACCTTTCAGCGGTAGCACTAGTTCTTATTGTTTTTAGTTTGAATCGTCCCTTAGCCTTATTCTTTTTTATTGTAATCAGTTCGTTTCATTTTGGTCAACAACACCTATCCGAGACTCTTCGCGGCAATACGATCCTTCGCTATTTAAATTATATCGCATACGGCTCGATTATTTTTGGGTTGTTGTTTTACACGCACGCGATAGAAAGTAGTACGGCCATTGCCGAAATATCTGGGATTTTCTTTACGGTCGAGGATTTCCTAAACTTCCTTTTGGCCTCTATATTGGTTTGGATACTTACCTATGTGATAATGAATCCTGTAAGTTATGTGATGCTTGGAGTAGAGTTATTGACCCTCTCGCTTTTCTATCTTTTATTTGGTCAGGTGAATTTGGCTTTAGCTTTTGCTATTTATTTTGCTTTTTGGCATGCCATCCCCTCTTTAAATGATCAATTTCGGATACTCTACAGGGGAGAGGTAAAAAGAAGCTGGCTCTTATATCTTAAGCAATCAGCGCTTTTCTGGGTCCTTTCAATTATTGGTCTTGCGGTTGTTTTTAGTCAGGTTTTTCTTCAAAACAAGACTCCTTTACCACTTCTTGTTTATTTTTTAGCAGCAATTACTTTTCCACATGTACTGGTGATGTCTCGAGTCGAAAATGCCTTAAAAAGCTAAGATTCTTATTACTTTTGTGCCTTTGTAAAACCACTTCCTATGTTTCAGAATCTTTCGGATAGAATAGATGGTGCTCTTCACAAGCTGAAGGGTAAAGGGCGTATTAATGAAATTAACATCGCCGAATCAATGAAAGAGATTCGTCGTGCGCTATTAGATGCGGATGTTAACTTCAAAATTGCTAAGAGTTTTACTCAAAATGTAAGAGATAAGGCGATCGGTCAGGAGGTGCTTAAATCGTTACAACCCGGTCAACTTATGGTTAAGCTCGTTCGTGATGAATTGGCCGAGCTTATGGGTTCTGAAGCCGCAGATATTAATCTTAGCGGTTCGCCAACAGTGATTTTAATGTCAGGTCTTCAAGGGTCTGGTAAAACTACCTTCTCTGGAAAATTGGCGAACTACCTCAAGACAAAGAAATCAAAGCACCCGCTTTTGGTTGCTTGTGATGTATA
>JAAZVY010000002.1 GCA_018623195.1 Flavobacteriaceae bacterium
GATACGCATATTCATCTTTATGCCGATGATTTTGCGCATGATTTGCCTGCTCTTGTAGCTGAGGCCGAAAAGCGGGTGACTCCCCGCTTTTTTTTGCCGGCTATTGACTCTGAATTCTCAGCAGCCATGGATCAGGTTCTTGAGGCCTACCCGGATCGGGTGCATTTAATGGCTGGATTACATCCGACACATGTCAAAGAAAATGTAGAGGTTGAACTTCAACATGTTAAGGAGCGCCTGGATAGTATTGACGCCGTTGCAGTGGGTGAAATTGGCATTGATCTCTATTGGGATGACAGCTTTAAAGAGGCTCAAATCTATGCTTTTGAGAAGCAGATGGTCTGGGCGAGTGAGCGCAACTTGCCAATTGTTATTCATTGCCGTGATGCTTTTAATGAAGTATTTGAGTCTGTCGAGCGAATGAAGAATCAAGGGCATACGATTACAGGTATTTTACACTGTTTCACGGGTAATCTTGAACAGGCTAAGCATGCAATCTCTCTCGGTCTCCACTTGGGGATTGGAGGTGTCGCCACCTTTAAGAATGGTAAAATTGACACCTTTTTATCACAAATAGGTCTAGAACATATAGTGCTAGAGACCGATGGGCCTTATCTCGCTCCTGTTCCACACAGAGGAAAGCGAAATGAACCGGCCTATCTTAGGCTAATTGCTGACCGAGTAGCGGATATTTATCAGATTTCAACTGAAGAGTTGGCGAAGATTACCTCGTCGAATTCACTTCGTATCTTCAAAAGGTAATGAGGCCAAAGATTCTACTTATTTATACGGGTGGTACAATTGGGATGCGCAGGCACCCAGATACGGGTAGCCTTGCACCATTAAATTTCGACCGTTTACTAGACCGGGTAGGAGAGCTACGTCAACTCGATTGTGATATTCACCATGTTAGTGTTGCCGCTCCTAAAGATAGTTCAGAAATAGAATCTGCGGATTGGATCGAAATCCAAGATTTGGTTCTTATCAATGAAGCCGATTACGATGGGTTTGTAGTTCTTCATGGATCGGATACCATGAGTTACTCAGCCTCAGCCCTAAGTTTTTTGCTTTTAGGCTTAAATAAACCTGTAGTTTTTACGGGCTCCCAGTTACCCATAGGGGATCTTAGAACCGATGCGAAGGAGAATTTAATTACCTCTGTGCAAATAGCGAGTTTAAGGAATGCGAATAATGAGCCTATATTAAAAGAGGTTGGATTGTATTTCGAGTACAAATTATATCGTGCGAATCGCAGTATTAAGTTAAGTGCTGAGCATTTCGAGGCTTTTAGCTCTCCAAACATGCAACCCTTAATTACTGCTGGAGTACACCTTGATTACGACACTCGAAATTTTATCCAAACAAAAGCCATTCCGAGTATTCGCTCACTGGCTCATATCCCTGCGTCTGTATACCTATTAAAGTTGCATCCGAATATGTCTGAATGGGCTTTTCGCTTAGTTGAGCAAGCAGATGGCATTAAGACGGTTGTGCTCGAAACCTTTGGTGCAGGCAATGCGATGAAATCTAAGGAGCTGGTACGAATGCTCCAATATTGTCAAGAGAAATCTATTACTGTTGTTAATTGTACACAATGTGCTAAGGGCTCTGTTTCTATGGGTATGTATGAGGCAAGTAATGATTTTAAAAAGTTTGGTGTGCTAGACGGAGGAGATATGACTACTGAAGCTACACTTGCTAAGGCGATGGTTTTAGGTGCCTTAAATTGGGACGTCGTAGAATTTAGAAAAACACTCATTTCCCCATTATGTGGTGAAATTTCTAGAAATTAACGCATCCAATTTTTTTACGTCTGTTATTTTTTGTTTCTTGGTCATCGCTTCTAAAAGAGCAAAACATTATTTTTTATCTTTAACTCGTTAACTAACAAATTTTAAGTCAAAAAAAATGAAAAAAATATCGTTAACCTTAGCTACTGCTGGAATGTTCATCTTAGGTTCAGCTTCTGCTTCTGCAGCTGTTCTACAAGAAGAGGCTGCTGCTTCTAAAGGATTTACTCAAGTGCTTAAAGAGCAGTTTATCCAAGGGGGTCCTGCCTTCATGGGTATCGTACTTCTTTGTCTTATCTTAGGACTTGCTGTTGCCATCGAGCGTATCATTTACCTAAATATGGCTACAACTAACACTACTGCACTTAAAGAGAGTGTTGAGGAGGCTTTAGCTTCAGGTGGAGTTGAAGAGGCAAAAAATGTTTGCCGTGAGACTGCTGGTCCTGTTGCTTCAATTTACTACCAAGGTTTAGAGCGTTCAGGCGAAGGTCTTGAGGCTGCTGAGAAAGCGGTTGTTTCTTATGGTGGAGTTCAAATGGGACAACTTGAGAAAAATGTTTCTTGGTTATCACTTTTCATCGCGATTGCACCGATGCTTGGATTCATGGGTACGGTAATCGGTATGATTCAGGCTTTCCAAAAGATTGCTGCTGTAGGTAACCTATCAGCTTCACTTATTGCAGGTGATATCCAGGTAGCACTTTTAACTACTGTATTCGGTCTTATTACTGCGATTATCCTTCAGATTTTCTACAACTACATTATTGCAAAAATTGATGCGATTGTAAATGATATGGAAGATTCTTCTATCTCATTAATCGACATGCTTGCCGCTTCTAAGAAGTAATTTGTAGAACGTATAAAATCTTAAGTCATGCACAAAATCATTAAAATAGTTCTAATCGTCCTAGGGGTGCTTTCAGCGATCCTTTGGTACAGCCTACCAGCTTCGGATATGCCGCCAAGCCAGGCGATTGAGAGCCTTCCAATGGATCTTATGTTTAAGATCGTATTCCTATTATTGTTAATTGCTACTGCTGCTTCTGTATTCTTTGGATTAAAGAAGACTTTTACTTCAGAAGGTGGTCTTAAGCGAGTTCTTAAAACTCTTGCATTCGCTGGAGTACTTACGCTCGTTGGTTACCTAATGGCAGGTGGAGAAGAAGCTGTTGTTGAGGCAGTTCAAACAGAAAGAGGATTAACTACAACCGTAGGTACGGTAAAAACTATTGGTACACTGCTAAACATCTTCTTCGGAATGGTGCTTATTGCGATCGTACTTATGGTAATCCCTGGCCTAAAGCGTTTAACCGGAAGATAAAAATTCAGAGATATGCCAAGAAGAAAAGGAGCACCAGAGGTTAATGCCGGCTCTATGGCGGATATCGCATTCTTGCTACTCATCTTTTTCCTAGTAACTACTACTATCGAAACAGATGCTGGACTCGACCGAATGCTTCCGCCGATTGAACCGCCTGACACCGATGTTGTAATTAAGCAAAAGAATATCTTCACCGTAAGTATCAATAAGTCGGGTCAACTTTTAGTTGAAGAAGAGCTTATGAACTTAGAAGATCTTAGAGATGCGGCTATTGCATTCTTAGATAACGGTGGAGCACCTGCAGGTTCACCTGAGTATTGTAACTATTGTCAAGGAAAGCGCGACGCATCTTCATCAGATAATCCTCAAAAGGCGATTATCTCCCTGAAGAACGATCGTGAAACGGCTTACAAGACCTACATTACTGTTCAAAATGAATTAGTTGGTGCTTATAACGACCTTAGAAACCGTGAGTCTCGTCGTTTATACAATAGAGACTTTACAGAGATGGAGAGTGAATACCTAAATCCTGAAACCCCTTCTAGTGTTCGTGACGAACTCAAGGAGAAAGTTCAGCGCATTCAAGAGCTATTTCCTCAAAAATTATCTGAGGCTGAAACCAGTAAAATTTAATTTTAAGAATTAGAGATCATGTCAAAATTTGCCAAGAAAAAAGATGGGGATTTGCCAGCGGTATCGACAGCTTCGCTACCTGATATCGTATTCATGCTACTCTTTTTCTTTATGACGGTTACTACTATGAAGGATAGTTCACTACTTGTAGAGAATGTTCTTCCTAATGCCGATCAGATTAAGAAACTCGAGAAAAAGGATCGTGTGATTTATATCTACGCTGGTAAGCCAACCCAAGAGTATGTAAAGACTTTCGGTGAGGAGCCTAAGATTCAGTTGAACGATAAGTTCGCGAATGTTAGTGAGGTAGGTTCTTATGTTTTAGCAGAAAGAGCTACCAAACCACAAGAACTTCAGAATGTACTTACTACGGCTCTTAAAGTCGATAAAAATGCCTCTATGGGTATTGTTATGGATATTAAGCAAGAGCTTAGAAAAGTAAATGCGCTGAAAGTAAACTATACTACTTATGAGGGTAATGCCTTCAACAACATTCAGTAGATAGTTCCTCTATATTATTTAAAAAGGCCTCCATTGGAGGCCTTTTTTATTATAAACTTTTTCGCAAACGCGCTACGGGCAGGTCTAGTTGTTCTCGATACTTTGCGACGGTTCGTCTTGCTACTTTATATCCTTTTTCTTTAAGTAGTTTGCCTAATTTCTCATCGGTAAGTGGCTTGCTTTTGTCTTCTGATTCTATTAGTTCTTTTAAAATAGATTTAATTTCCCTGGTAGACACGCTTTCTCCTTCTTCGTTAGTCATTGCCTCCGAGAAGTAGCTTTTTACAAGTTGAGTCCCATACGGAGTGTCTATGTACTTGCTATTGGCTACGCGCGATATGGTTGAAATATCAAGACCGGTTAGTTCTGCTATATCTCTTAAAATCATCGGTTTTAAATCTCTTTCGTCCCCACTTAGAAAATATGCGGTTTGATAATTGACGATCGCCTGAAGAGTTACGATAAGGGTTTGTTGTCGTTGTCTAATTGCGTCAATGAACCACTTGGCTGCATCCAATTTTTGTTTTACAAACTGTACGGCCTCCTTTTGCGTTGGGTTACTTCCTCCTTGTTTATAGGTCTCAAAAAGTTCTTTGTAAGAACGTGAGAGGTGAAGTTCTGGTGCATTTCTGGCGTTGATTTGTAGGTCGATTTGATCGTCTTCAATCCTCAAAATAAAGTCAGGTACAACCTGGCGATTTATTCGAAGTCCTGTTGAAAAGCCTCCTCCAGGTTTAGGATTAAGTCTTTCAATTTTTGCAATCGCTGTTTTTAAAGCGTCTTCATCGATTTTGTGTTTTTGTAGGATTTTATCGAAGTGCTTTTTCGAAAACAAGTCGAAACTTTCGTCAATGATTTCGATAGCCAAATCGCGTGAGGCACTTCTTGTTTGACGTTTTAATTGTAGGCTAAGGCATTCTGCTATATCTCTTGCTCCGATCCCTGCTGGGTCTAATTGTTGCACGGTAACCAGAGCCTCCTTAAGTTGGTCTTCATTTATGAATAGGCCCACACTAAATGCGAGGTCGTCGATAATATCTTCTAATGGTCTTCTGAGGTAACCACTTTCATCTAGACTTCCAACGAGATATTCTGAGATTAGATATTGCTCAGGTTCTAGATTAAAGGTGGATAACTGCTCGATTAAAAAACCATAGAAGGTCTGTCCGGCAGCATAGGGTGTTTGATTTTCATCTTCAGCTGGGGAACTTGATAGACTCGTTTTATAATCTGGGGTATCGTCATCACTGAGATATTCTTCAATATTGATTTCCTCAGATTGATCCTCCTCGGTCGATTCAAAATCGTCATTCGTCTCGATTTCGAAGGGGTCTTCAGATTCCTCCTTGCCTGTTTCTAAGGCAGGGTTTTCTTCAATCTCTTGCTTAATACGTTCCTCAAATGCTTGAGTGGGCAGCTGAATTAACTTCATCAGCTGAATCTGCTGTGGTGACAGCTTTTGACTTAGCTTTAATTGAAGATGCTGCTTTAACATGTCTTAAAATTCGGCGTTCTGAGGTGTGCGTGGGTAAGGTATGACATCGCGGATATTTCCCATACCCGTAGCAAATAATACGAGTCTTTCGAATCCCAAACCAAAACCGCTGTGAACCGCTGATCCAAAGCGTCTTAGATCGAGATACCAATAAAGTTCTTCTTCATCGATACCTAGAACTTCCATTTTCTTTTTCAGAACATCAAGGCGCTCTTCACGTTGTGATCCACCAACGATCTCTCCAATACCTGGGAAAAGTACATCCATGGCTCTTACGGTCTTCTCATCGTCATTTAAACGCATATAGAAGGCTTTGATATTGGCTGGATAATTGTAAAGGATTACAGGTGCGTTAAAATGCTTTTCAACAAGGTATCTTTCGTGTTCACTCTGCAAATCGATACCCCACTCATCAACAGGGTATTGAAAACGCTTCTTTTTATTCGCTTTGGAATTTCTTAGCACCTCAATAGCTTCAGTATAACTTACTCTCTTGAATTCGTTGTCGACAACAAAACGAAGTTTTTCGATAAGAGGCATTGGGCTTCTTTCGTTCTGAGGTTTGGTTTTTTCTTCGTCTAATAATCTGTTTTCAAGAAATTCTAGATCTTCTTTACAGTGCTCAAGCACATAACGAATGGTGTATTTAATGAAGTCCTCTGCGAGTTCCATGTTGTCTTCGAGATCGTAAAAGGCCATTTCTGGTTCGATCATCCAAAACTCTGCAAGGTGTCTTGAGGTATTTGAATTCTCTGCTCTAAAGGTTGGACCGAAGGTGTAGATCTTACCGAGCCCCATAGCATAAGTTTCTCCTTCAAGCTGCCCAGAAACAGTAAGATTCGTTTCTTTTCCGAAAAAGTCCTCCTTGTAGTCGATAGTTCCTTCTTCGTTGAGTGGTGGATTCTTTGGGTCTAAGGTTGAAACTCTGAACATTTCCCCAGCCCCCTCAGCATCTGATCCCGTGATAATAGGGGTATGCATATAGAAGAATCCTTGCTCGTTAAAATATTGATGAACAGCAAATGCTAGTTTCGAACGAACACGCATAATCGCAGAAAAGGTATTCGTTCTGATTCGTAGGTGCGCTTTTTCACGAAGAAATTCTAAACTGTGTTTCTTCGGTTGAATCGGATATTGATCGGGGTCAGAAGACCCCAGTATTTCAAAAGTCTTTACTTGTACCTCAACCCTCTGACCTCTTCCTTGGCTTTCTTCTAATCTTCCGATTAATTTTAGGCAAGCGCCGGTATTAATTTCTTTTAGAAGTTTTTCATCGGTATTTTCAAAATCAATAACACACTGAAGATTTTGTAAAGTAGAACCATCGTTAATGGCTATAAAGCGGTTGCTTCTAAAGGTTCTTACCCATCCCATTACAATCACCTCATTTCCTATTTGAGGGTCTTCAAGTAGTGATTTGATCGTTGCTGTCTTCATTTTCTTATTTGTATATAGTAAAGATACTTGTTCTTAAGTGGACCTCTAAGCTTCTGCCTCTACATCTTTAGGTAGAATGTCGATTTTAGGCTGCTTAAGTACTCGGTTATTCGCAATATTTCTTTCTAGCGACAGTAAAAGACATGGTAATAAAACAAGATTAGCAAGCATAGCGAATAGGAGGGTAGCGGATATCAATCCTCCTAGAGCCTTGGTGCCGCCGTAATTACTGATCATAAATACTGAGAACCCGAAAAACAATACAATCGAGGTATAAAACATGCTTACGCCAGTTTCTTTAAGAGCGGCATAAACAGACTTCTTGATTTGCCAGTTATTTTGCACTAATTCTTGTCGATATTTAGCCAAGAAGTGGATCGTGTCATCGACTGAAATTCCAAATGCAATACTGAAGATAAGGATAGTCGAGGGTTTGATGGGAACTCCAATGAATCCCATAATACCGGCGGTAATAATTAACGGTAATAAATTAGGAACTAGAGAGATAACAATCATCTGGAAAGACCTAAAAAGATAGGCCATAAGCAGTGAAATTAATACGACTGCTAGGAATAAGGATAGTACTAAATTGTTTACGAGGTATCGTGTGCCCTTTAAATAGAGCAAGGCCTTTCCTGTTAGCGCCACATCATACCGTTCTTTTGGGAAGATTTTTTCTATCGATTTATTCAAATCCTCTTCAATTTCTTCCATACGACTTGTCTTTACATCCTTCATCATGAGTGAAAGTCGGATGCGTCTATTTTCGCTATCGACCATTGAGCTCGTAAGATCTGCTTCGCCGCTTAAAGCCGTATTTGCTGCATCTAGGATAAAATTGCGTTCTTGTCTTGTGGGCAACTGGTAATATTTTCGAAGTCCCTTGTAATAAGCTTGTTTTGCGTACTTAAAGAGGTTGCTGATCGATAAGGGAGTCGACAGTTCAGGGTTTTCTCCAATTTCTTCAGACAGCTTTTCAACCCTAGATAGAGTAGCCCCAGATAGGGCACCATTTTCTTTTCCGGTATCTACCAGTATCTCTACCGGTAAGATTCCGTTAAAATCTTTTTCATAGAAGAGAATGTCTTCATAAAAATCGGTGTTCTTCGGTAGGTCTTCAATTCTACTACCCGTTATTTCAATTTGATAAATGCCAATGATACTTAATACGAGTACAACCACCGAGGTAATGTAAACGGTAATTCGATGCTCTCGAACAATATTTTCCATGGTTTTTACAAATAGGTCAATCCATGGAGTGTTAAGGTGCTGCAGGTGTTTGTTTTTAGGCAGCGACATGTAACTGTAAATGATAGGAATAATCAATAGAGAGAGTACGAATATCCCAATAATGTTGATTGAGGCAACAATACCGAATTCTCGAAGTAGACTGCTGCTTAATATAATAAAGGTGGCGAACCCTGAGGCTGTAGTTAAATTGGTCATTAGGGTCGCATTCCCTACTTTAGAAATTACACGGATCAGTGATCGTGCCTGATTTCCATGCTTCTTTACTTCTTGCTGATATTTGTTAATAAGGAAAATACAGTTCGGGATTCCGATTACAATAATTAAAGGGGGTATAAGTGCCGTTAAGATGGTTATTTCGAAACCTAATAAACCGATAATACCAAAGGACCAGCTTACTCCAATTAGCACAACCACCATAGAAATGAAAGTTGCTCTGTAGCTTCTAAAGAAAAAGAAAAAGATGAGAGCGGTAACTAGTAAGGCTCCGATAACAAACAGAATCATTTCCTTTTTTAGAGTCTCTGCATTTCTAGTTTTGATATAAGGCATTCCAGAAATTTTCGCATCGGCTCCAGAAGCTCTTTCAAAGTTCTCCACGAGACTTTTGAATTCATTAAGAATGAACTCGCTTCGAACTTTGGTGTTGACCACATCGGGGTCCATGAATGCTATAGTACGAATTGCCCTACTATTTGGGTCATAAATAAGGTTTTCGTAAAAAGGGAGACGTTCAAATAAATGATAGAGTTTAGATTTGGCATTTTCGTCACTCAGCGCCTCTCGTGGATTAAATGATTGTGCTTCGAGCTGATTACCCGAGCGAACGATCTCTTCAATATTGTCTAAGGATACAACATAAACAATTTCGGGGGCAGCTTCTAATTGTTTGCTAAGTCTATTCCAAGCGTTAAAGGAATTAGCCGTAAAGAGATCCCTGCCTTCTACCGCAATTAAAATGGCGTTGTCTTCTGCACCAAATACATCGGTAAATTGAGTGTATTTAATGATCTCTGGGTGATCGGTGGGTAATACCGAGGTTTCCTCATTAGAGAATTTGACATGTCTCCATTGAGAAACAAAAAACGCAGTAAGTAGTATTAAACCAGCAATCCACCAAACGCGATTTCTCAAAATGATTCGCGCCACAAAAGGCCAAAAGCCTTCAAAAAATGTTGCTAGTTTCCCCATGCTGGGTTATACCTTCATGATCTCTGCCTCTTTCACGCTAAGGGCGCTTTCGACCTTCGCAATAAACTTGTCAGTGAGTTCTTGCACATCTGACTCGGTATTTTTTAACAGGTCTTCAGAGATTTCTAATTTCTTTAACTCCTTATTGGCTTCTTGACGTGCAGAGCGGATACCAATTTTTGCATCTTCTGACTCTGCTTTCGCCTGTTTCGCGAGGTCTCTACGACGTTCCTCAGTTAGCGGCGGAACGTTAATGATGATAATGTCTCCATTGTTCATCGGATTGAACCCCAGGTTCGAATTGATAATCGATTTTTCAATTTCACCGAGTAGGTTCTTCTCCCAAGGCTGAACAACTAACGTTCTCGCGTCTGGAGTATTGACATTCGCTACCTGTGAAAGAGGAGTTTGAGCTCCATAGTAGTCGACAGTGACTGAAGAAAGCATTACTGGGTTGGCCTTACCCGCTCTAATTTTGATAAATGCTTTTTCAAGGTGAGTAATAGAGGCAGTCATTTGCTCTTCTGCCATATCTAAAATCATCTGTATCTCTTCGTTCATAGTCTTATAAATTAACAACGGTACCCACGTCTTCACCAGTGACTACCTTCATTAGGTTTCCTTCTTTATTCATATCAAAAACAACGATTGGAAGCTCATTTTCTTGACTCAGCGTGAAGGCGGTGGTATCCATTACCTTTAGGCCTTTTCTCAAAACGTCCTCAAATGTTATTTCGTTATATCGTGTTGCGTTTTGGTCTTTTTCAGGGTCAGCACTGTAAATACCGTCAACTCGGGTTCCTTTCAGGATCACGTCTGCTTTAATCTCAATAGCTCTTAATACTGCAGCCGAATCGGTGGTGAAGTATGGGTTTCCTGTACCACCACCAAAGATCACTACTCTTCCTTTTTCTAGGTGACGCATGGCTCGTCTTCGAATGAATGGCTCCGCAACTTCATCGATTTTGATTGCGGTTTGAACACGTGTCTCGATCCCTTCGTTTTCTAGACTACTCTGCAGAGCGAGTGCATTAATTACTGTCGCTAGCATTCCCATGTGATCCCCTTGTACACGGTCAACTCCTTTGCTCGAACCTGATAGACCCCTGAAGATATTACCTCCACCGATAACGATGGCAACCTCAACCCCCTTATCTACGACGGCTTTGATTTCTTCTGCGTATTCTTTTAAACGATCTGGGTCAATACCGTATTGCTGGTTTCCCATCAGAGCTTCTCCGCTCAATTTTAGTAGGATTCTTTGGTAGCGCATGAGTATAAGATTCTAGCGGCAAAAATAAACAAAAAAGCCATCCTTATTGAGGATGGCTTTTGCTTTATCGGTGAATTAGGATTATCCTAATGCTACTCTTTTGAAACCAGTAACTGTTAATGAAGCGTCAACTGATTTAACATAAGCAGCAACACTCTGCTTGTTATCCTTGATAAAATCTTGGTTAACTAGTGTGTTATCCTTAAAGAATCGGCCTAGTTTACCTTTAGCGATCTTATCTAGCATCTCCTCAGGTTTACCTTCTTGACGAAGTTGATCTTTAGCGATTTCAATTTCTTTATCAATCGTTTCTTGATCTACACCAGCCTCATCAAGTGCAACAGGGTTCATAGCTGCTGCTTGCATTGCTACATTCTTAGCAGCCTCTTCAGCACCTTCTACATTCGCAGAAAGACCAACAATCGTAGCGATTTTGTTACCAGCGTGGATGTAAGAACCGATGAATGGAGCTTCTAAAGTTTCGTAGCTTCCGATTTCTAGTTTCTCACCGATTACTCCAGTTTGCTCGATTAGCTTGTCAGCAACGGTTAGTGCTCCCATAGAAGAAGCAAGAAGCTCTTCTTTTGAATTTGTGTTTAATGCAATTGCTGCGATTTCGTTTGCTAAATCTACAAACGAGTCGTTTTTAGCAACGAAGTCTGTTTCACAGTTAAGAGTGATGGCAACAGCTTTGTTCTTAGCATCGTTAACTAATGCGATAGCAGCTCCTTCAGTCGATTCGCGATCAGCACGATTGGCAGCAACTTTTTGTCCTTTTTTACGAAGGATCTCAATCGCTTTATCAAAATCACCTTCAGCTTCAACTAGGGCTTTTTTACAGTCCATCATTCCGGCTCCGGTAGTTTTACGCAGTTGATTTACGTCTGCAGCAGAAATTTTGCTCATTTCAATTTTATTAAAGATGGGTAGTAAAGTTCGCTGAATTTACCTGACCCAAGGTTAAGATAATGTTGTACTTAAATTATTTTGTTTCTTCAGTTGCGTCTGAAGCATTTTTAGCCTCTTCAACGACAGCTGCGTTGGTGATTTCTTGTTCTAGATCACCTTCGCTTTTGTCCTGTTTCTCAGCTTTACGAGCATTTAAACCTTCGGCAATCGCTTCAGTAGCTGAAGTCATAATTACCTCGATAGATTTTCCAGCATCGTCATTCGCAGGAATTACGAAATCGATAGGTCTTGGATCGCAGTTGGTATCCACCATTGCGAAGATCGGAATATTCAGTTTTAAAGCCTCTTTAACCGCGATGTGCTCGCGCATTACGTCAACTACAAAAAGAGCTCCTGGTAGACGTGTCATGTCAGAGATTGAACCTAAGTTCTTCTCTAGTTTCGCGCGTAAACGATCTACTTGAAGTTTTTCTTTCTTAGAAAGCGTGTTGAATGTACCGTCTTTTTTCATTCGGTCGATAGCACTCATTTTCTTTACCGCTTTACGGATAGTAACGAAGTTCGTTAACATACCACCTGGCCAACGCTCAGTGATGTATGGCATACCTACTGCACCCGCTTTTTCGGCAACGATGCCTTTGGCTTGTTTTTTAGTAGCTACGAAAAGAATTTTACGACCTGAAGCAGCAATTTTTTTTAATGCTTCGTTAGCCTCTTCTAACTTGGCAGCAGTTTTGTAAAGGTTGATTACGTGAATCCCATTACGCTCCATGTAGATGTAAGGAGCCATGTTTGGATTCCATTTGCGAGTTAGGTGTCCAAAGTGTACACCAGCATCTAAAAGATGTTTAACGTCAGTTTTTGACATGATTACATTTAGTTTACGTTCTGATTTAGCAATAATTCAGTGGTTGAAAATTTTCGCGCCTGAAGTATTTAGATGCTAAACTAAACAGGGTTATACAAAAAAATAAAAAGGAACAATTGTTCCTTTTTGGTATTAACGTTTCGAGAATTGGAATTTCTTTCTCGCTTTCTTTTGTCCGAATTTCTTTCTTTCTACCATTCTTGGGTCTCTAGTTAGAAGTCCTTCTGGTTTTAAAGAAGCTCTGAATTCTGTGTCAATTTCACATAGCGCTCTAGAGATTGCTAAACGAACTGCTTCAGCTTGACCGGTGATTCCACCTCCGAATACGTTTACTTTAACGTCGTATTTACCAACAGTTTCGGTAAGTTCGAATGGCTGATTCACTTTATACTGAAGTGGAGCAGTTGAAAAATAGTTTTCTAAGTCGCGCTTGTTTACAGTTACTTTTCCAGAACCTTCGCTAAGATAAACTCTAGCAACAGCGGTTTTTCTTCTTCCAATCTTGTGTACTACTGACATGTACTACTATTTAAGGTCGTTAAGATTAATTGGTGTTGGCTTCTGAGCCTCTTGACCGTGCTCGCTGCCAGCATATACTCTAAGGTTTCTGAATAATTCAGCACCTAATTTGTTCTTTGGAAGCATTCCTTTTACAGCGTTTTCAATGATACGCTCTGGATGCTTAACAAATAATTCTTTAGTAGTTACTGAACGCTGACCTCCTGGGTAACCAGTGTGTCTTAAGTACTCTTTATCGGTCGCTTTATTACCTTTTAGTACTACTTTTTCAGCATTGATAATTACAACGTTATCACCACAATCAACGTGAGGGGTGAAATCAGTTTTGTATTTACCACGAATGATTTTAGCTACTTTAGAAGCAAGACGACCTAAAACTTCGCCTTCTGCATCTACTAAAACCCACTGTTTATTGACGGTCGACGCGTTTGCCGAAATCGTCTTGTAACTTAATGTATCCACTACTTTAAACTATTTAATATCTGCTCGTTAGATATAACGGGCTGCAAATGTACAATTATTCAATAGAATTCCAAATACTTGAAACTAAGATTTTTTAGTGAGTCTAATGAGCCTCTAACCAGTTGGTTCCCCATCCGATATCTACTTTTAATTTGACAGCAAGTTTGAAGGCATTTTCCATTCGCTCTGTGATTAGTTTTTTTAATTCCTCAACTTCGTTTTTGTGTGCGTCGAACACCAATTCATCATGTACCTGTAATAACATTCTGCTTTTCATTTTTTTCTCCTCTAGTTCGACATGAATGTCAATCATTGCTTTTTTTATGATGTCCGCTGCTGAACCTTGAATAGGGGCATTGATAGCATTTCGCTCGGCTGCTGATCTTACAATCGCATTGGAAGACTGTATTCCCGCTAAATATCTTTTTCTACCCATTACAGTGCTTACATAACCTTCTTCTCTTGCATGTGCAACTTGATCGGCAATGAAAGAGGTGAGTTTTGGATAGGTTCTGTAGTATAATTCAATGAGTTCTTTTGATTCGCTTCTAGAAAGATTAGTTTGATTGCTCAACCCGAATGCAGATACTCCATATAAAATTCCGAAGTTGACGGTCTTGGCTTGGCTTCGTTGCTCTCTAGTGACTGCATCGATAGAAACGTTAAAGACTCTTGAAGCTGTGTCAGCATGAATGTCTTGACCTGATTCAAATGCCGCCATCATAGTGTCTTCTTCGCTGAGGGCTGCTATGATTCGGAGTTCGATTTGGGAATAATCTGCTGCCAGTAAAATATGATCCTCATCTTTAGCGATGAACGCTTGTCTGATTCTTCGTCCCTGTGCCGTGCGTATGGGGATGTTTTGTAAGTTAGGATTTACACTGCTCAGCCTACCCGTTGCGGCTACCGTTTGCATGAATTCTGTGTGAACTCTTTGCGTGTTCGGATTAACCTGTTGGGGGAGCGCATCGACATAGGTACTTTTCAGTTTTGTTAAGCTTCGATAGGCCAAAATATCTTTGGCGATTTGATGCTCCTTTGCCAATTCGGTGAGTATATCTTCTCCGGTAGCGTACTGTCCGGTTTTGGTCTTTTTAGGTTTTTTCGAGAGTTGAAGATTTTCGAATAATACGATACCGAGTTGTTTGGGGGATCCAATATTAAAGGTTTCTCCGGCTTGCTCGTAGATCTGATTCTCGAGCTTCTCAATTTCACTTGAAAATTCAGAATTCAGTTCAGATAAATAGGGAGTATCCAGGCGTATTCCATTTAGTTCCATTTGTGCTAATACTCGAAGCAGTGGAATTTCGATTTCTTCAAAAAGTACTTTTAAGTTGTCCTTTTGAAGCTCTAACTTAAAATGATGGTATAGTTGTAGTCCGATATCTGCGTCTTCACACAAGACTTTGATTTTAGTTTCTTCGGGCCATTCGCTAAAGGTTCCTTTCGGGTGTAACTCTAGTCTTTTTCCCAGATACGTTTCGCTCAGAACTCTTCGATCATGCCTCATGTCGGGGTTAATCAGGTAATGGGCTAGCAAGGTGTCAAAAAGATCTCCATTTAAATCGATCCCTTCGCGAATGAGACTTTTCAGTGCTGTTTTTAATTCCTGACCAATGAATTTTTTATTGGATGCGAAAATCGATTTAAGTTTTTCTAGCTTAAGTTCTCGCTCCTCTGACAGATCGAGATAGTATCCTTTCTGTAACTCCCATGAGAATCCGATCGCTATGATTTGAGGTTCGAACCCGTCAATATCATCGTAAGAAAAGCTCAAGCTGATCTCGTCTTTGGTTTCTAAAACTTTAATGAATCGACTAAAAGTTCCTGGGCTATTAATTACCTGATAAAACGAGGATTCACTCGGTACCTTCGATTCATCTGAAGCTCGATTGGTGTCGAAAAGAGAAAATTGACCTGAACCTGGAACAGCCGTTTTTTCTTCTTTGACGGGTGCTGAGGTATTTTCTTCATCTGAACCGCTCTTTGAGAAGGTTTTGATAAACTGGTCTTTCATTCGACGAAACTCGAGGACCTCAAAGAGTTGAGTTACCTTTTCAATATCTGGTTCAGATAGTTCAAAGCTTGTTGGGTCAAAGTGTACATCACAATCGATCTTGATAGTCGCTAACTTTTTTGATAGCAACCCAAGTTCTGCATTCTCTTCAATACGTTCTTTAAGTTTTCCTTTTAATTCTTGGGTATTCTTCAGTAGATTTTCTAGACTGCCATACTGCTCGATAAGTTTCTTTGCAGTTTTATCTCCCACACCGGGAAAACCAGGAATATTGTCACTGGCGTCACCCATCATGCCGAGATAGTCAATCACTTGCTTGGGTTCTTTCACGCCGAATCGTTCTTGAATCTCTGGTATACCCCAGATTTCAATATCACCACCACCTCGCGCCGGGCGATACATGAAAATATTTTCACTAACCAGCTGTCCAAAGTCTTTGTCCGGAGTAACCATGTAAACCGTGAAATCTTCTTTCTCGGCTTGTTTTGAAAGGGTACCGATTAAATCATCTGCCTCGTAGCCCTCCTTTACAATCACAGGGATGTGCATCGCCTGTAAAAGGGCCTCAATGTGAGGAACAGCAAATTTGATTGCTTCAGGAGTACTTTCTCTATTTGCTTTATAATCTTCGAATAGCTCGGTCCTTTCTACACTACCGCCTTTATCGAAACAAACCGCCAGATATTCAGGGTTTTCTTTTCGAATCAGATCAAGAAGGGAATTCATAAAACCCATAACCGCTGAGGTGTCTTCACCCTTTGAATTGATTCGAGGATTTTTAATCAGGGCGTAGTAACCTCTAAATATTAGTGCGTAGGCATCGACAAGAAATAAACGTTTGTTGGGTGTATTCGACATGTTTTACTGAAATAAAAACGAGAAAGCAAGATAACCGATTTTAATGGTACCCGGCCTCTTTTAGCTGTATTTTTGCCAAACACAATATCGTACATGGGCTATTTTGCATTTGTTTTTACCACCCTCTATTTAGGGCTTTCAATCTATCTTTTTTATCACTTGAGAAGAATGAAAATCTCAAAGGGATTGTTTTGGTCCTTGATTGTATTTTTTTCGAGCAGTTTTTTGTTAGGAGCTGTTGCGAATTGGATAGAAATTCCACTTTCAAAGGTGACCGAATCGTGGTTTAGAGCGTTCGTCTTTGCCTGTTTTGTAGCTCTTTTGATGAGCACACCCATTTTCTTTTTAAGAGATGTCGTTAGTGGAGTTAAAAAAGGCTACATCCGACTCACATCTAAAGAAGAGACTTCGGTAAAAGCTTTTCGATCGCGCCGAGATTTCTTGTCTTCTGCAGCCGTTACAGTCGGAGCGGTACCCTTTACCTCCTTACTTGCGGGTATTGGTGGTAAATACAACTATAAAATTCACAATTACGAATTGACTTTCTCCAACCTTCCCGAAGCTTTTAACGGCTTTAAGGTGGTGCAACTATCTGATTTACACCTAGGAAGTTTTGATGATTTGGATGCGGTTGCTGAAGGTTTAGATTTGGTCAATGAGCAGCAGCCCGATTTATTACTGTTTACGGGTGACATGGTTAATAATAAATCCTTCGAAGCCGATCCTTTTGTTTCGATGCTTGGAAGGCTTCAGGCTTCGTATGGTAAATACAGTGTCTTGGGAAATCATGATTACGCCACTTATAATGATGATTTCGATTCTGAACAGGCGCGTGCGGATGTTGAGCGTTTGATCGGTCTTCAAGAGCAGATGGGCTTTAGAAACTTGAGAAATGAATCGATTAAAATCACCTCTGGAGATGATTACTTTCAACTTGTTGGGGTAGAGAACTGGGGAACAGGACGGTTTTTAAAGGCCGGTGATTTGAACAGAGCTTCGAAGGGATTGAATCCAGATGTATTCACGCTACTTATGTCTCACGATCCGTCCCATTGGGAGGCTGAGGTCATTGGTCACAACCATCGTTTCGATTTAACGCTTAGCGGACATACTCATGGATTTCAATATGGTATCGAAGTAGCAGGCTTACAATGGAGCCCTTCGAAATTTCGTTATCCACAGTGGGCGGGTATGTATGAAAAGAATGAACGGTTAATTAATGTTAACAGAGGTTTTGGATTTTTAGGTTACCCAGGAAGGTTTGGAATATGGCCTGAGATTACCGTAATAACCTTAAAATCTGCATAGAAGAAGATTAGAATTTGCAATTTTACTAACTTGCAACTCCAATTAAACCTGATATGTCAAAATTTGGCGAGCTTATAGACCTAAGTGTCCCGGTGTTATTTAACTTCTACGCAGAGTGGAACGATGATTCTGTTGCCATGACTCCCGTGCTCAACGATGTTGCAGCCGCATCGGGTGACCGCGCAAAGGTGATTAAAATTGATGTCGACAAGAATCAAGAATTAGCTCAAGCGCTTCGCATTAAAAGTTTACCTACCCTGGTTATTTATAAGCGAGGTGAAATGGTGTGGCGACAGAGCGGAGAGTTAGATGCTAATACGCTTCTTGGTATTCTAAACGAATACGTTTAATTCACTAAATAGTCTCCAGAGCTTTCGAGTACTTCAATTAGCTGTTCTAATTGAGTATTAAATTCGTCGGTATACGGGTCGATAAATTCGTTGTCTCCCATATCACTTGATATATCGATTACTCTTCTGCAAGCTTCTAGGTCTCTGTATATTTCCTCGATTCTGAGGTAACTTTCGTCTGCATCCAAACTCGCATAATACCTTAGGCGATCCAAGTAAATAGCCAGTAGTTCTTTACTCAGTTCCTGTGCTTTTTCGTCTTTTTGAATACTGTAATATCCTTGAATAAAAGGTTCGACGAAGGTGTAGAATTTAAAGGTCTTAAGAGGCATTTTAGTGACACCCAGGTCTAATACTTTTTCTGCCATTTCGATGCTATCCTCAACAATAAGTTGCTCGGCCAATCGTGCAAGATTACTTCTAAAGGTAATTCCTTGTGCTCTGGTTTGAGTGTCGATATAGATAGATTCATCTCCGCTGTTTCCCCAATCCCAGCTCATAACGATGTCATACATGAGTTGGCTGTCTATTCTTCCAATATCGAATCCTCCGTTATCGGGTGTAAGGATAGGTACTAGTTTGAACACAAGGCCATCGAGTTGAAGATAATCTTTCATGTATAGGTATTCGGCAGAATCTAAACTTCCGCCAGAGAAATAGATCGGTCTTGACCAATCATTGGTGTTTAGAATATCTAGCATCAGTAACCGGTTCTTAGCCAGGGCCGATTGTGGAAGATCAATATCGATATAGTCAACGATAAGCTCTGAGTCCTGAGGTTTGACGATTCCGCTTTTGAGAACCGCTTCTTTATTCACAGGCACTCTGATTTTATGTGTTGGATAATAAACTATATCTAACTGCTCAGGTTCAAATTGACTCATGTCTGCTCCTTGTTTTTCTAGGAGGTAGCTGATCTTTGTTTCTTTTCGATTACTGCTTACCCAATCCATGAAATCAGCCAATAACCAGCGCTCCTCTTGAATTTCAGGGACCGGTTGATAGTACAGTAAATCTCTTGTTCCGTAACGATACTTTTGATGGGTTAGCTGTGATGGAATAGGGCTACTTTCATAAGCCTGACGCTTCATTTGATCGATGTACCAGTCAGTAGCTAGAAGGCTTGAGTTTACGATTCGAACATCGGTACGGTAACCTTCAATTTCTTGAAGATACCATAGAGGGAAGGTGTCATTATCTCCGATGGTAAATAGCAAAGCGTCCTTATCTTCTATACAAGAGTCTAAATAGGCTTTTGCGGTAGCTCGGGCAGTATAGCGATTCGATCGGTCGTGGTCATCCCAATTCTCAAAAGCCATAAGTAGGGGGATGAACATTAGGATACTTCCCAGTGCTAGCTGCTTTTGCGTTTGCGGTACAATACCTCTTAATTTCTCAAAGACCGCATAAGCGCCAAGTCCTATCCAAATACAGAAAATGAAGAAGGATCCAACGAGCGAATAATCTCTTTCTCGTGGTTGAAATAGGGTTGGATTCGTATAGAATTGAATGGCTAAACCGGTAAACACGAAGAAAACCAGTAACGACCAAAAAGATTTCCAGTCTCGTTTGGCGTGAAAATAGACTCCGATTAACCCTAGAATTAAGGGTAGAAAGTAATAGGTGTTACGAGCTTTGTTCTCTTTTAAATCTTTAGGCAGATCGTTTTGATTACCCAGACGAACACTGTCGATAAACGGTATTCCACTCAACCATTCACCTTGTGCATTAAAACGTCCCTGTTCGTCAGAGGCTCTACCTGCAAAATTCCACATGAAATACCTCCAATACATGTACCCAAACTGAAAATCGAATAGGTAGGTAAGGTTTTGTGCGATCGTCGGAGGCTTAATTTCAATATAGTCAGAGAAGTTCTTCAAGAAGTCTAGGTATTGTTCTGTCTCAATTTCTCCTTCAGCACTCCTTGTTTTAAATTCATTTACTGCCTTTCTCAGTTCGGTATTGCCTAAGTATTCGGGTCTAATAGAAAAGTCTAATCGACCGTAAAACTTCATGTAGTTTTCGGCCGAAGATGGGCTCCACATTCTCGGGAGAAGTCCAATATGATTTGGATTGGGTCCTTGAATAGCACCCTTGTAGTTGTTTACAATTTCATAGCGACCCAGCTTGTGATTCTTTTCGTATTTGGGTTTTCCGTCCTGGTCTGGGCCAGCCTCAGCGAAATAATCTGAGTAGTACGAACCATAAAAAGGACTTTCTGGGGCCGGATATTGCTCGCGGTTATAATAAGCCAGAAGCGCTCTAGCATCTTCAGGATTATTTTCATTTACCACCGTGCCTGCATTAGCTCGTATAGGTAGCATTAGCCAGGTAGAGAGACCTAAAAAGAAAAAGAATACGCTGTGTGTAAGTAAAGACCATAACGGGCTATTTGCTTTATTCGAGCGCTTAATGGCATACAGGAATCCCGCAGTCAAAACAATACCGAGAAAAATACTTCCTGAGTTAAAGGGTAATCCTATACTGTTTACCATAAAGATTTCTACCGCTCCAAATAGCTTTAATATATAGGTAAGAGAAAATTTAAATACCAAAAATAGAAGGGCTATCACGCTGACATGAGCGACGATAAAGTTTTTAACCGTAATCTGATGATACTTCTTGAAATAGTAGAGTAGACCAATCGATGGAATCGCTAGGAATCCCATGAATTGAATTCCAAAGACCAATCCGACAACGAAACTTATAAGCAACACCCATCGATCCGCCTTTTGGTCTTTTAGTTCATCGGTCCATCGAATTCCTAAATAAAGTAAGAGGGCCATCATTAGACTTGCCATGGCATAAACTTCAGTTTCAACGGCGTTAAACCAAAAGCTGTCTGAGAAACAAAGGGCGAGTGCTCCGATCGTGCTCGCTGTTACCAGTTTTAATTCTTCAGCTGATGTTTCAGAATTTCCGATGATTCTTCGAATTAATCGATGAATGATTTGGTAGGTAAGTAAAATGGTGAGCGCGCTAGAAAGTACCGATACCGAGTTGACCATGAGTGCTATTCTTTCTGGGTCACCAAAGGCGAAAAGCGCCGCAAAGGCTCCAATGATTTGAAAAAGGGGGGCTCCAGGAGGGTGACCTACCTGTAATTTTGCGGAGGTAGCGATGTATTCCCCGGCATCCCAAAAGCTAACAGTGGGTTCAACCGTAAGCCCATAAGTTAAAAGAGCAACCGTAAATACTAGCCATGCACCTATATTTTGATAGCTCATTTTCTTGATAATTTCCCTCATCGTAAAAATCTTTTTGGAACGAACACGAAATTACCATTTTTAATTTTTGCTAATTCTAAGAATATTCTAAATTTGCACCCTCGATTGAGTCTTGGCCTATGGTGTAATTGGTAACACAGCTGATTTTGGTTCAGTCGTTCAAGGTTCGAGTCCTTGTAGGCCAACCAACTTTCTTCAAGCCTAGCTTGAACGTTTAGTAAAAGACATGAAGAGGGGACATTAGTCCCCTCTTTTATTAGGTAGTATGGAATTTAAAGAACAGGTATTAACGCTTCTAAATCAAGCCTTTGAGAAAAGGCAAGATCTCTTTTTGATCGATTTTTCAATGGATGCCAAGAGCCACATTGAAATTATTATCGATGGGGACAAAGGGGTAAGTATTAGTGACTGTGTAGAGATTTCTAGAGCTGTCGAGCATCAATTAGATCGTGAAGTTCATGATTTCTCGTTGAGCGTTCAGTCTTCTGGGGCTACTGCGCCACTTAAGATGGCACGTCAATATCCGCAGCATAAGGGTAGAACACTGAAGGTGAAATCTGAGGGTTCTGAATTTAAGGGTAAACTTATCGAGGTAACAGATAATGAAATTACCCTGGAATGGAGCGAAAGAGTCCCTAAAGAGATTGGTAAAGGAAAACAAACGGTGGTTCGAAAAGAAACCATTGCATATAATACTATTGATCAAGCACAAATTGTGTTAACGTTTTAATCGCTAATTATGGAGAATTTAGCACTTATTGAGTCGTTTTCTGAATTCAAAGACGACAAGTTCATCGACAGAGTAACCCTTATGGCTATTCTTGAAGAAGTGTTCAGAAATGCTTTAAAAAGAAAGTTTGGTTCGGATGATAACTTTGATATCATCATCAACCCTGATAAAGGAGATTTAGAGATTTGGAGAAATCGAATCGTAGTTGAGGATGATATGGTCGAGGATGAGAATGAACAAATTTCGTTGTCTGAAGCGCGTAAAATAGAGCCTGACTTTGAGGTAGGTGAGGACGTGTCTGAAGAGGTGAAGCTTATTGATCTTGGAAGACGTTCGATCTTAGCACTTCGCCAAAATCTAGTTGCTAGGATTCAAGAGCACGATAATACTACTATCTACAAACAATTCAAGGATCTTGAAGGTGAGATTTACACTGCTGAGGTGCACCATATTCGCCATAAAGCGGTCATCTTATTGGATGATGAAGGAAATGAGATCATTCTTCCGAAGGATCGTCAAATCCCTTCTGACTTCTTCAGAAAAGGGGATAATGTTCGAGGAATTATCGAGAGTGTTGAGCTGAAAGGAGTAAAACCTGCAATTATTTTGTCTAGAACTTCACCGAAGTTCTTAGAGCAGCTCTTTCATCAAGAGATTCCCGAGGTTTTTGATGGTTTGATTACCATTAAAAAAGTAGTTCGTATCCCTGGAGAAAAGGCGAAAGTGGCAGTAGATTCTTATGACGATCGTATTGATCCAGTAGGTGCATGCGTTGGAATGAAAGGTTCTCGTATTCACGGTATTGTAAGAGAGCTAGGAAATGAAAATATCGATGTAATTAATTGGACTAATAATAAGCAACTGCTTGTCACACGTGCATTAAGCCCAGCCCGTGTAAGCTCGGTTAAGCTGAATGATGAAGATATGACTGCTCAGGTTTATCTGAAGCCTGAAGAGGTTTCTAAAGCGATTGGACGCAGTGGTCATAACATTAGGCTAGCTGGTCAACTTACCGGCTACGAAATCGACGTGTTTAGAGAAGGCGTTGAAGAAGATGTTGAGTTAACTGAATTCTCTGATGAAATCGATGCATGGATCATTCAAGAATTCAAGAAGATTGGTCTTGATACGGCTAGAAGTGTATTAGAATTAGATATTGAGGATCTTATTAAACGCACCGACCTTGAAGAGGAGACTGTTCAAGAAGTTGTTAAAATACTAAAAGCAGAGTTTGAGGACTAACCTCTTATATTTGTAAATCCGACCCCTAAAAAGGTAATAGCATTATTTATGTCTGAAGAAAAGACCATTAGAATTAATAAAGTACTCCGAGAACTTAATATTTCTCTCGATCGTGCTGTGGAGCATTTGAAGGAGAAGGGACATGAGATCGAAGCTCGTCCTACTACCAAAATTAGTACTGTGGAGTACCAAGTTTTGCTTGATGAGTTTCAGACGGATATGTCTAAAAAAGTTGCTTCTATCGAGGTAGGGGAGGAGAAGAGAAAAGAAAAAGAAGCGCTACTTCAGCAAATTGAGAAAGAGCAGGAGGAGAAGAAGGCAATCAAAGAAAAGGAGCCAACTGTTATTAGAGGAAAAGCTTCGCTATCTGGCCCTAAAACGGTAGGTAAGATTGATTTAAATCCGAAGGCAGAAGAGGTTAAAGAACCTGAGAAGGTTGAAGAAAAGGAAAAAGCATCCCTTGCAGAAGAGGTTAAAGAACCTGCAAAAGAAGAGCAACCGGTTGAGGTAAAAAAAGTTGCAGCTGCTGAAGCTCTCAAGGAAGCCCCTAAGAAAGAGGAGGTTAAAGAAGAAAAGCCTACTACAGAAGCAGAGGGTGATCAAATTAAAACCCAATACCAGACTTTATCAGGTCCAAAGATCGTTGGTGCCAAGATTGATCTGACTCAGTTTGAAAAGAAAAAGAAGCCTGCTGAAGCTAATGCTGAAAATGATCGAAAGCGTAAGCGTAAGAGAATTGTTAGCGATAAGAATACGCACAAAGGGGGAAATAAAAAAGGAGGAAGAAATCAACCTCAAGTTCAACGTGCCGAACCTACTGAGGAAGAGGTTCAAAGACAGGTTCGCGAAACCTTAGAAAAGCTTCAAGGAAAGTCTTCTAAAGGGAAAGGGGCGCGTTATAGAAAAGAAAAGAGAGATCTTCACGAGCAACAAAGAGAGCGCGAACAAGAACAGCAAGAGCTTGAAAGCAAGGTGCTCAAAGTGACAGAGTTTGTTACGGTCAATGAAGTTGCTACTATGATGGATGTGTCTTCAACCCAAGTGATTTCTGCATGTATGTCGTTAGGAATCATGGTTACCATGAATCAGAGATTAGATGCTGAAACCTTAACGATCGTTGCTGATGAATTTGGCTATCAGGTGGAGTTTATGCAAGCTGAGCTTGAAGAGACAGTCATAGAGGAAATTACAGATAGTGAAGATGATCTTCAGCCTAGAGCACCAATTGTTACGGTAATGGGGCACGTAGATCATGGTAAAACCTCGTTACTTGACTATATCAGAAAAGAGAATGTAATCGCTGGTGAAAGTGGGGGAATTACCCAACACATAGGTGCCTACGGTGTAACTCTTGAAAGCGGTCAGAAAATATCGTTTTTAGACACTCCTGGTCACGAAGCCTTTACGGCGATGCGTGCTAGAGGTGCACAGGTTACAGATATCGCAATTATCGTTGTTGCGGCAGATGATGATATTATGCCTCAGACGAAAGAAGCTATTGCTCACGCGCAAGCTGCTGGAGTGCCTATGGTATTTGCGATTAACAAAATAGATCGTCCAACCGCTAATCCGGATAAGATTAAAGAAGGCCTTGCTGCCATGAATCTCTTGGTAGAAGATTGGGGTGGTAAAATTCAATCTCATGATATCTCGGCTAAAACAGGTCAGGGGGTTAATGAACTTCTTGAAAAGGTTCTTTTAGAGGCTGAACTTTTAGAGTTGAAGGCTAATCCGAATCGCGAGGCTTCGGGTACAGTGGTCGAGGCTTTCCTTGACAAGGGTAGAGGTTATGTGTCCACTATTCTTGTACAAAATGGAACTCTTCGAATCGGAGATTATGTTTTAGCGGGAACTTCAAGTGGTAAAATACGCGCCATGCAAGATGAGCGTGGCAAGAACATTAAAGAGGCAGGTCCTGCTACACCGATATCAATCCTAGGACTCGATGGAGCTCCCCAGGCTGGTGATCGTTTTAATGTGCTAATTGATGAGCGTGAAGCTAAGCAAATTGCTCAGAAGCGATCTCAATTACAAAGAGAGCAGAGTGTTCGAGCTCAGCGTCAGCTTACTTTAGATGAGATTGGTAGACGTATTGCAGTTGGTGATTTCCAAGAACTTAATATTATCCTTAAAGGGGATGTAGATGGTTCAGTGGAGGCTTTAACTGATTCGTTCCAGAAACTTTCAACTGAGGAAATTCAAGTCAACATCATCCACAAAGGTGTTGGTGCGATTACCGAGTCTGATGTGTTACTTGCAAGTGCTTCATCAGCGGTAGTGATCGGATTTAACGTGCGACCTATGGCAAACGCCCGTACCGTTGCTGAGAAGGAAGAAGTTGACATCCGTACCTACTCAATTATCTACGATGCTATTGATGATATCAAGAAGGCAATGGAGGGTATGTTGAGTCCTGAAATGAAAGAAGAAGTTACCGGTACTGCAGAAATTCGTGAAACCTTTAAGATTTCTAAGATTGGAACCATTGCAGGCTGTATGGTTCTTTCAGGTAAAATCTTCAGAAATTCCAAGATTCGTATCATTCGTGATGGTGTTGTAACCTTCGATGGTGAACTCGCTTCGCTTAAACGATTCAAAGACGATGTTAAAGAAGTTTCAAAGGGTTATGATTGTGGACTTCAGGTCAAGAATTACAACGATATTAGAGTCGACGACCAGATAGAAGCTTACCAAGAAGTGGCGGTACAGAAAAAACTTTAATTGTTTTTTCCGGGTTCTAGAATCATGATCCCTCTAAAAAAAGGACGAAGCCTCTTAGAGGCTTTTTCTGTTTCTAGACGTGTTCTAAAGTGCTCTAAGCGAAGACGATAGGTAGGCGAATTAAAAGACAGTTTCAGAGGGTGTTTTTGATGAAAAATCGTATCCTCAGCAAATAGAGTGTTGTAGCGTTCTTTTAAATTCTCCATCTCGGTAAGTGAGCCGAAACCTAATTGAATTTGGTAGTCACCCTTCTCAACCTTCATTAGTCTATAAATATCACTCAATTGTGAGATGCTGACTTCTGTGAATGGAACAGAGTCTAAACTTAATTCTTTCACTTGGGAATAACTGATCGAAGTCATTAAAAGACTAGTAATAAGACAGTTAAATATTTTATTTTTCATTGCTTAATTGCTGTTTGCTCTGTTGCCTTCGCAAGGTAATCAATTCCTTTAGGACAAAAATATTATTTAGAACGATTACAAATTACAAGAACCTCAAACTTAACTTTTTTAATACCCCCTTCAGTATTATTTTTGTGGCAATTTGAGATGATTATGCCGTTGTAGAATGCGGTTATTTTTGCATAATTAAGCTATATGAAAGGATTTCCTAACCTCCTAAAACAAGCTCTTTTCTCATTAGTGCTTGTTGTTAGTGCTACTTCTCTCTCTTTTGGGCAAGATGGTGGTGACCCGGCCAAGGGTAAACAATTGTTCAATCAAAATTGTGCTGCTTGTCACGCGCTAAACCGTAAAATGACAGGTCCTGCTTTAGCAAACGTTGAATCGCGATTGGCTGAAGATGAAGGTCTTGATCGTGATTGGTTGTATGCGTGGATTAAAAACAGTTCTGGGGTTATTAATTCTGGAGACGATTACGCCAATCGTATTTATAACGAGTACAATAAAGCGGCAATGACTGCTTTCCCCACCTTATCGAATGAGGATATAGATAATATTTTAGCATACACGGCAGCTCCTCCACCCGCTCCCGTTGTTCCTGCTGCTACCGCTACTGCAGCAGCTGCTTCTTCTGAAGGAAATGGTGCAAATAGTGATTTAGTTCTTGCGGTTCTATCCTTTGTTTTACTTGTTCTAGTAGCAATGCTTGTTTTAGTTAATCGAACACTACGTCAAATTGCGGTTGCTAATGGTATTGATGTTGAAAAGGAAAAAGTGCAACGTTTACCGCTATGGAAGGCTTTTGCGCAAAATCAATTTTTAGTATTTGTTTCGGTTGTAATTCTCCTTTTAAGTAGTGCCTATTTTGCTTATGCATATATGATGCAGGTAGGTATCGATCAAGGATATGCTCCAGTTCAACCCATCCATTATTCACATAAGATTCACGCTGGAGATAATAAAATTGAATGTACTTACTGCCACAGTTCTGCTAGAGTTTCTAAGCATTCGGGAATTCCTTCGTTAAACGTTTGTATGAATTGTCACAAGTCGATCTATGAGTACACGGGTAATCCTGAAGGTCCTTCTGCTGAAGATCTAGCAAATGGTTACACGAATGAATTCTATACTGGTGAAATTAAGAAGCTGTACAAGGCCGTAGGTTGGGACGAAGAAAATCAACGTTACACCGGAGAGAGCTATCCTGTAGAATGGGTTCGTATTCACAATCTCCCAGACTTTGTTTACTTCAACCACTCTCAGCACTACAGTGTTGCTGGTGTTGAATGTCAAACTTGTCACGGTCCAGTTGAAGAAATGGAAGTAATGTATCAATATGCACCGCTGACTATGGGATGGTGTATCAATTGTCACCGTGAAACTAACGTTCAACTTACTTCGAATCCTTATTACGAAAAGATTCACGAAGAATTGTCTAAAAAATATGGGGTCGATGAGCTAACTGCAGCTCAAATGGGTGGCCTTGAATGTGGTAAGTGCCACTATTAATCTGGAATTCTACAATATTATGGCATCACATAAACAATATTGGAAAAGTGAAGCGGAGCTTACAAACGACCCGGTGGTTGAACAATTAGCTCAAAACGAATTCACCGAAACCTTACCTGTAAATGATTTCTTTGAACAAGAATCATCATTAAAAGATTCTCAATCGTCACGTAGAGATTTTCTTAAGTTCTTAGGTTTTAGTACTGCAGCTGCAACACTTGCGGCGTGCGAAGGGCCTGTTAAGAAATCCATTCCTTACGTGATTCAACCAGACGAAATCGTTCCAGGAGTTGCGAATTATTACGCAACAACGATAGCAGATGGTTATGACTTTGCAAGTGTCTTGGTAAAGACTCGCGAAGGTCGTCCTATTAAGATTGAGAATAATGATCGTGCCACTCTTTTCGGAGGGGCTAATGCTCGTGTTCAAGCCTCTGTACTAAACCTTTACGATAAGAATAGATTACAAGGCCCTGAGGCTTCTGGATCTGTAATTTCTTGGAGTGATTTGGATGCAGCTGTCATTGCGAGATTAGAAAGTGCTAAGAACTCTGGAAAAAAAGTTTTTGTTCTTTCTGGTACTAAGGCTAGTCCTTCATACTCAAAAGCTATTGAAGCTTTAAAAGCTAAGTATCCGAATGTTGAGTACCATACCTATGATGCTATTTCATCCGCTTCTGCTCTAGATGCTTTTGAAGAGGCCTATGGCGAAAGAGCCCTGGCTGACTATAACCTTTCTTCTGCGGATATCATCGTATCGTTCGATGCTGATTTCTTGGGTGATTGGCAAGGTGGTGGTTATTCTAAAGGATATGCAAAAAATCGCGTACCGCATCACGGACACATGTCGCATCATGTACAACTAGAGTCGAACATGACTTTAAGTGGGGCTAACGCTGATAAACGTATACCTCTCACAACGGTAGAGCAAAAGAGAGCACTTGCTGCATTATATAATGCGCTTAAAGGAGTTTCAGCGTCAGAATCAACTACATCGATTTCTGGTCATGTTAACGCAATGGCTCAAAAGCTTAAAACTGCAGGTTCTAAAGCGGTTGTTCTTTGCGGTATTGATGATAAGGACGCACAACTGATCACGCTAGCTATTAATGAATTGCTGAAAAGTGATGCTTTTGATGTTGCCGAGCCAAAATACGTTCGTTCAGCTTCGGCTTCGGTTCTTGAAGATATAATTGCTGCCGCTAATAAAAATGAAGTTGCAGCTATCTTAATCGATGGGGTTAACCCACTATACAGTGCTCCTAATGCAGAAGCTTTTTCTTCTGCCTTGTCGCAAATCGGTTTTTCTGTAACCTCTTCTTTCTCATTAACTGAAACTGCAGCGGCCTCTACTTTTGTTGCATCTGCTTCTCATTTCCTTGAATCATGGGGTGATGTTGAGATTAAGAAAGGTCATTATGGAATTACTCAGCCGGTGATTCGAAATCTTTTTGACACTCGTCAATTTGAACAATCATTGCTAGTTTGGGCAGGAGTTTCTGAAACCTACCATGATTTCATTCAAAAGAATTGGAGAAGTACTGTTTTAAAAGGTAGTTCATGGAGTCAAGCGGTTCAAGATGGAGTTTTCTACAGCTCTTCTAAAGGATCTCGTAACTTCGGAATTAGCGAAGGTGATTTACAATTGTCTTCGAATAAACTTTCTAATTCATCATCAAATGGTGTTGAATTAGTTCTTTATGCAAAAACCGGAATGGGTGACGGTCAAATGGCAAACAATCCTTGGTTGCAAGAATTCCCAGATCCTATTTCAAGAGCATCATGGGATAATTACCTGACGATCTCTAAGGCTGATGCATTAGCCTACGGTTTTGAAAATATAAATGTTGCTAACGGTGGTCTTGATGGTAGTTATGCTACGCTAAAGGTTGGTGATGTAACTTTAAATAGAGTTCCTGTTCTTATTCAACCAGGTCAAGCTAAAGGCACGGTTGGTTTAGCACTAGGTTACGGCCGTAAATCGGGTATTCAAGAAGAAATGCAAACCGGAGTGAATGCTTACTCACTGTACCTTGGTCAATCTAAAGTACAATCGGTTACCATAGAAAAGGAACGCGGAATGCACGAATTTGCATGCGTACAGCTGCATAAAACTCTAATGGGCCGTGGTGATATCATCAAAGAAACTACCCTAGAGGATTTTATTAGCAAGCCTTCAGAAGAATGGAATCCAACTCCAATGGTGTCTTTAGATCACCAAGAAGTTCCAGCTACCTCTGTAGACCTTTGGGAATCATTCGATCGTACCGTAGGTCATCATTTTAATCTGTCGATTGATCTAAATGCATGTACAGGATGTGGTGCTTGTGTTATTGCATGTCACGCCGAAAATAATGTACCCGTTGTTGGTAAACATGAAATTAGAGTATCAAGAGATATGCACTGGTTGCGTATTGATAGATATTATTCTTCAGAGGAAACTTTTGCTCAGGATACTGAGAAGAAAGAGAATCTAGATGGTTTATTCGGTGATAACGGTAGTCTAAGTGGATTTGGGTCTATGGAAGATCCTTCAGAAAATCCTCAAGTAGCCTTCCAGCCAGTAATGTGTCAGCACTGTAATCATGCCCCTTGTGAGACCGTATGTCCTGTTGCTGCTACTTCGCACTCGCGTCAAGGTCAAAACCATATGGCATACAACCGTTGTATTGGTACAAGATATTGTGCGAATAACTGTCCTTATAAAGTTCGCCGCTTTAACTGGTTCTTATACAACCAAAATGATGAATTTGATTTCCACATGAACAATGACCTTGGTCGTATGGTTCTAAACCCAGATGTGAATGTTCGTTCTAGAGGGGTGATGGAAAAATGCTCAATGTGTATCCAACGTACCCAGAAAACTATTCTGGATGCTAAAGCTGAAGGACGCTCAATTAAGGATGGTGAATTCCAGACGGCTTGTTCTGCGGCTTGTGATACAGGGGCTTTAGTGTTTGGTGATATTAACGACAAAGAAAGTCGTGTTGCTGAACTTAAAGAAAGTGAGCGCATGTACCATCTATTAGAGCATGTAGGTACTCAGCCTAATGTGTTCTACCATGTCAAAGTAAGAAATACCGAAAAGGCCTAATCATTAATAATACAATCTATTATGGCATCGCATTATGAAGCTCCGATACGTAAACCGCTAGTAACTGGCTCAAAGAGTTACAGCGATGTATCGAATGATATTGCTCGACCTGTTGAGGGAAAGGCAAATAAACAATGGTGGATCGTTTTCTCCATTGCACTTGTAGCCTTTTTATGGGGTTTAGGATCGATTATTTACACCGTCGCCACTGGTATCGGTGTTTGGGGTCTAAACAAGACAGTAAACTGGGCTTGGGATATCACCAACTTCGTTTGGTGGGTAGGTATTGGTCACGCGGGTACGCTTATTTCTGCGGTACTTCTCCTATTTAGACAGAAGTGGCGTATGGCAATTAACCGTTCTGCCGAAGCGATGACTATTTTCTCGGTAGTTCAGGCTGGTTTATTCCCAATTATTCACATGGGTAGACCTTGGTTAGCTTTCTGGGTACTGCCAATTCCTAACCAATACGGATCATTATGGGTGAACTTTAATTCACCTCTATTATGGGACGTATTTGCGATTTCAACGTATTTATCGGTTTCTCTTGTATTCTGGTGGACAGGATTACTTCCTGACTTCGCAATGATTCGAGACCGTGCCGTTCGTCCATTCCAAAAGAAAATCTACAGTCTTTTAAGTTTCGGATGGACAGGTAGAGCTAAAGATTGGCAGCGATTTGAAGAGGTTTCATTAGTACTTGCAGGTCTTGCAACTCCACTAGTATTATCGGTACACACGATTGTATCGTTTGACTTCGCTACCTCGGTAATTCCTGGATGGCATACCACCATTTTCCCACCTTACTTCGTTGCAGGTGCGATTTTCTCTGGTTTTGCAATGGTAAATACGCTACTGATCATCATGCGAAAAGTAGTAGGTTTTGAGGACTATATCACGCTTCAACATATCGAACTGATGAACATTGTAATCATGATTACAGGTTCGATTGTTGGTTGTGCTTATATCACAGAGCTTTTCATTGCTTGGTATTCGGGAGTAGAGTATGAGCAATACGCCTTCTTAAATCGTGCCACAGGACCTTACGCTTGGGCTTATTGGTCAATGATGACTTGTAATGTGTTCTCTCCACAGTTCATGTGGTTCAAAAAATTAAGAACGAGTATTATGTTCTCCTTCTTTATTTCGATTGTGGTAAACATAGGTATGTGGTTTGAGCGTTTCGTGATTATCGTTACTTCTCTTCATCGCGATTACCTTCCATCTTCATGGACGATGTTCTCACCAACCTTTGTAGATATTGGAATCTTCATTGGAACGATTGGTTTCTTCTTTGTCCTATTCCTTTTATACTCAAGAACTTTCCCAGTAATTGCACAGGCAGAGGTTAAGTCTATCTTGAAGTCTTCTGCAGACAACTACAAGGCACTTCGAGCTGAAGGGAAGCCTTTATATGAAATGCCTCCTAGAGGTAAAGTAACCACTTACGAAGTGGAAGAATCTAACACTAACTCAACCACCGATCACTAATATGGCATCAAAAGTTTTTAGAGCGCTTTATACTGATGACGACATTCTTATGAATGCTGTCAAGCAGGTTCGTGGCCAAAAGTATCATATTGAAGAGGTATACACTCCTTTTCCAGTACACGGGCTAGATAAAGCCTTAGGTCTTGAAGATAGTCGTATTTCTATGGCTGCCTTCCTATACGGAGTACTAGGTTTAACTGTAGCGGTGACCATGATGAATTACATCATGATCGAAGACTGGCCACAGGATATCGGAGGTAAGCCGAGCTTTACTTTTTTACAGAATTTACCAGCATTCATTCCGGTGATGTTTGAGATGACCGTTTTCTTTGCTGCTCACCTTATGGTAATTACCTTTTACTTGAGAAGTCGCATGTGGCCTTTCAAGAAAGCTGAAAACCCTAATCCTAGAACCACTAGCGATATCTTCTTGATGGAGGTAGCTGTAAAGTCAGAACAGGAAGAGGCATTAACCGAACTTTTACTTGATACCGGGGCCATTGAGGTTCAGGTTCCTAAAGCTTAATACATGAAGTCAGTTTTATCTAAAATTACGCTCATAGCGCTAGCTTTTACTGCGGTGTCTTGCTTCGATAAGAGCAAGCCTAATTTTCAATATTTTCCTAACATGTATGAGTCAGTGGGTTATGAAACCTACAGCGAGGCATCCATTCTTCCTGAGAATACTGCGGCACTATTACCTGCTGAAGGAACGGTTCCTAGAGGTTGGTTGCCCTACGAATTTGATAATACCCTTGAAGGTAAGGAACTTGCTAGAGCAGACAAAAGCCCACTTCTTTCTGAAAACAGAGAAAGTGATCTTGCAAAGGGCAAAGAACTTTACAATGTGTATTGTGCTATTTGCCACGGAACCAAAGGTGATGGTCAAGGTACTTTAGTAAAACGCGAGAAAATTTTAGGGGTACCTACTTATGCAGATGCTGCTCGTAATATTACTATCGGAAGCACCTATCACACCATTTATTACGGTCTTAATTCAATGGGTTCTTACGCAGCTCAGTTAAGTAGTGAAGAAGAAATATGGCAGATTTCTGCTTATGTAATGGAATTAAAAAAGGACCTAACTAAATAAGTAAATTAGTATGTATCAGTTTTCACAACGATTTAAGATAACTACCCTTATACTTATGGGGTTAGGGCTTCTAGGCCTAGGTTATGGTTTTATGAGTGCTCCTTCAACGATTGAGGAGGCTAAAGCTATAATGGCATCTCATGAAGGCGGCCATGGTGAAGAGCACGGAAGTGCTGACCATCCGACTTTAGCTGAAGCTCATCATGGAAGTGCAGAAGAACATCACGGGTCTAACTCAGAAGCTTCACATTCTGAAGAACATGATGATTCAATGAACCACGATAGTCATGCAGCAGTAGCTGAAGACCACGGTTCGTCGCATGACCAGCATGTTTTAGATCAAATGAAAAACAGACCTTGGTCTGCTTTTTATGTAAGTGCATTATTCTCGTTCCTTATCGCTCTAGGAGTTTTAGCTTTTTACGCTATTAATCGCGCTGCACAAGCGGGTTGGTCTCCACTATTGTTTAGAGTTATGGAGGGTATTACTTCGTATCTTATCCCTGGTGGTATCATTCTATTTGCTTTCTTTATTTTATCTGGCTTGCATATGAATCACCTGTTCGTTTGGATGGATGCTGATGTGGTGGCTCACGATCAACTCATTCAAAACAAGAGCGGATATTTAAATACTCCTTTTTTCCTCGTTCGTGCAGCTATTTACATCGGAGGATGGATTGCTTACAGACAATACTCTAGAAAACTTTCTCTGGCAGAGGAGACTGCTTCAGACCATAAGCCGTTTGTTACTAACTTCAAGTTAGCGGCTGGTTTCTTAGCTTTTTTCTTGGTATCTGAGTCAATGATGTCTTGGGACTGGATTATGAGTGTTGATCCGCACTGGTTTAGTACACTTTTCGGATGGTATGTATTCGCTAGTTTCTTTGTTTCAGGGATTACTGTAATTGCCTTATTTACGCTTTACTTAAAGTCTAAAGGACTTCTTGAATCAGTGAACAATTCACACATTCATGACCTTGCAAAGTTCATGTTCGGTATTAGCATCTTTTGGACATACTTGTGGTTTAGCCAGTTCATGCTGATTTGGTATGCCGATATCCCTGAAGAGGTAACTTATTATGTGATGAGATTTGAGGCCTACAAGGTTCCTTTCTTAGGTATGTTAGTTCTTAACTTCCTCTTCCCACTTCTAGTGATAATGAGAAGTGATTACAAGCGTATTCCTTGGTTTGTTCAGACTGTGGGTATCTTTATTCTTACAGGTCACTACTTTGATTTTTATAATATGATTATGCCAGGTACTGTTGGAGCACATTGGTCTTTCGGTATCCCTGAATTAGGTGGAATTTTATTCTTTACTGGGTTATTTCTTTACGTTGTTGCTACCGCCCTTACTAAGGTAGCTGTTGAGCCTAAAGGGAATGCACTTTTAGAAGAGAGTAAACATTTTCACTATTAATAACGACGTTAGTTAATAAATATGACAACACCATTAATTCTAGCAGTTTTAGTTCTTGTTGCAATTGCAGTTTGGCAATTAGCTAAGATTTTCGAACTATCGCAATTAACAACAGGTAAGAAGTCGGATGCTACTATCGCCGATGATGAGGATAATAAGTACAATGGTTATTTACTATTTGCTTTCCTGGTTTTCATTTATGGAATCACCATTTTTAGTTTCTCGAAGTATGGAAAAATGGTTCTACCGATGCCTGCTTCAGAACACGGGGTCGATTATGATCGTTTGATGTGGATTTCTTTTGCGATTATTTTCGTGGTGCAAACGATCACTCAATTCTTACTTCACTATTTCGGATATAAATACCGTGGTGCTAAAGGTAAAAAGGCTCTTTTTTATGCCGACAACGATAAGCTAGAGCTTATCTGGACAATTATCCCTGTAATTACCCTTGCAAGTCTTATTTTATATGGTCTTTATTCATGGACCAATATTATGGATATCAACGAGGAGGGAGATCCTTTAGTTGTAGAGCTTTATGCTCAACAATTCAACTGGACCGCTCGTTACGGGGGTGAGGACAATGTTCTTGGAGATGCTAGTGCTCGACTTATTGATATTGATAAGGCGAATATCTTGGGTATCGATGAATCTGATCCAAATGCAGTAGACGATATCATCGTTAAAGAATTACACTTACCTGTAGGACGTAAGGTTAATTTCTACATGCGTTCTCAGGATGTGCTTCATTCCGCTTACATGCCACACTTTAGAGCACAAATGAACTGTGTTCCTGGTATGGTTACCCAGTTTTCTTTCACTCCTACAGTTACTACTGAAGAGATGCGTTTGCAACCTGAAATCATCGATAAGGTGAAGAGAACGAATAAAATTCGTGCTGAACGTGCAGCAGCCGGTGAAGAGAATAGTGATCCTTGGGAATTCGACTATGTTCTTTTATGTAATAAGATTTGTGGTAAGTCTCATTACAACATGCAAATGAAAATTATTGTAGAGTCTGAAGAAGATTTTCAGAAATGGTTGGACTCTCAAAAAACCTTTGGAGAAACTGTTATCGCAGTTCCCTAAATTTGTAACGAAAAAGAAAATTTAAAAGTTTAAATAAGGTAGTATTATGGCTCACGAGGCAGAACACCATCACAAAGAAACCTTTATCACCAAGTATATCTTTAGTCAAGATCACAAGATGATCGCTAAACAATACTTGATTACGGGATTAATTATGGGTTTCATAGGAATCGCAATGTCCCTTTTATTCCGAATGCAGTTAGCATGGCCAGGAGAAGCTTCTCCTGTTTTCAAAGCGCTTCTTGGTAAGTGGGCGCCTGACGGAGTGATGGACGCGGATATTTATCTAGCCTTAGTAACGATTCACGGTACCATCATGGTATTCTTTGTACTTACTGCAGGTTTAAGTGGAACGTTCTCGAATCTTCTGATTCCACTTCAGATTGGTGCACGAGATATGGCATCTGGGTTCCTTAATATGCTTTCTTATTGGTTATTCTTTTTGTCTTGTGCAATCATGCTAGGGTCCTTATTTGCTGAAGCAGGGCCGGCAGCTGCAGGATGGACGGTTTACCCGCCACTTTCAGCGCTTCCACAAGCTCAACCCGGTTCAGGATTGGGTATGACGATGTGGTTAGTTTCAATGGCGATTTTCATTGCTTCCTCTCTTTTAGGTTCACTGAATTACATTGTGACGGTTCTCAACCTAAGAACTAAAGGAATGACCATGACACGTCTTCCACTTACGATTTGGGCGTTCTTTGTTACTGCCATTATCGGAGTAGTTTCTTTCCCAGTACTACTTTCGGCTGCATTATTATTGCTTATGGACCGTAGTTTTGGTACTTCTTTCTTCCTATCGGATATCTTTATTCAAGGAGAGGTATTGCACTATCAAGGTGGGTCACCAGTACTTTATGAGCACCTTTTCTGGTTCTTAGGACACCCTGAGGTTTATATTGTACTATTACCCGCTTTAGGTATTACTTCAGAAGTAATGTCTACGAACGCTCGTAAACCGATCTTCGGATACCGTGCGATGATAGCTTCTATTTTAGGTATCGCTTTCCTTTCGACGATCGTATGGGGTCACCACATGTTCGTTTCAGGGATGAATCCTTTCCTTGGTTCTGTATTCACCTTTACCACACTTCTAATTGCTATCCCATCAGCGGTTAAGGCGTTCAACTATATCACTACACTTTGGAAGGGTAATCTTCAATTGAATCCTGGTATGCTGTTTTCGATAGGTCTAGTATCTACTTTCATTACGGGTGGCCTTACAGGAATCATCTTAGGGGATAGTACTCTTGACATTAATGTTCACGATACTTATTTCGTGGTTGCCCACTTCCACCTAGTAATGGGTATTTCGGCTCTTTATGGTCTATTTGCTGGTGTATACCATTGGTTCCCTAAAATGTTCCACGGTCGCATGATGAATAAGAACCTGGGTTATATCCACTTCTGGGTAACTGCCGTTGCTTCTTATGGAGTATTCTTCCCGATGCACTTTGTGGGTATGGCAGGGGTACCAAGAAGGTACTATGAGAACACCGCATTCCCAATGTTTGATGAGTTAACCGATGTACAGGTATTAATGACGGTTTTCGCACTTATTGCTGCAGCCGCTCAATTAGTATTCGTATATAACTTCATCTACAGTATTTTCTATGGTAAGAAGGGCTCGCAAAACCCTTGGAAGTCAAATACACTAGAGTGGACTACTCCATTAGAGCACATTCACGGAAACTGGCCTGGTGCTATTCCTGAAGTTCATCGTTGGTCATACGACTACAGTAAGACTTATGATGATGGATCATATATCATTGAGGGGCAAGATTTCGTTCCTCAACACATTCCTCTTCAACCTAATGAAGAAGAATTGAATCACTAAGATCAACTCGTTTTATATAAAGGAAGCCTTGCAAATGCAGGGCTTTTTTTATGAGGATTCCCTACCTTTAAATAAAGCTTTGTATATGAATGAGAACTTAGATGCTACCGGAGCGCATTTCGAAAAAGAAGAATTTGATATCGAGCGTGCTCTAAGGCCTAAGGGTTTCGATGATTTTGCGGGACAGGAAGCAGTTCTTGAGAATTTAAAAATATTTGTGGAGGCTGCTAACCTTCGAGATGAGGCACTTGACCACACTTTACTCCATGGTCCTCCTGGTCTAGGTAAGACTACCCTTGCTCATATTTTAGCGAATGAGTTAGATGTGAATATTAAAATCACCTCGGGTCCAGTTTTAGATAAACCCGGTGATTTGGCAGGTCTTCTCACCAATTTAGAGGAGAGAGATGTGTTGTTTATCGATGAGATTCATCGCCTGAGCCCGGTAGTAGAGGAGTATCTATATTCTGCTATGGAAGATTACAAGATTGATATTATGATTGAGACAGGGCCAAACGCTCGCTCTGTTCAGATTCATCTAAAGCCATTCACCTTAATTGGAGCTACCACTCGGTCGGGTCTGTTAACCGCTCCGATGCGTGCGCGATTTGGTATTCAGTCTCGTCTCTCGTATTACAGCACAGAGTTATTATCGACAATTGCTTTACGTAGTGCTGAAATTTTACGTGTTCCTATGGATGAAAGCGCAGCTATTGAGATCGCTGGAAGAAGTAGGGGTACTCCTAGAATTTGTAATGCCCTATTGCGTCGTGTTCGAGATTTTGCACAGATTAAAGGAAATGGAACGATCGATTTAGAGATTGCTCGATTTGGTTTAAAGGCACTCAATGTTGATGCTCATGGTCTCGATGAGATGGATAATAAAATTCTATCCACACTTATTGATAAGTTTGGTGGAGGCCCGGTTGGTATCAATACTTTAGCTACTGCAGTTTCAGAAAATCCTGAAACGCTAGAAGAAGTGTATGAGCCCTTCTTGATTCAAGAAGGTTTTCTGGTTAGAACTCCGAGAGGGCGAGAGGCAACACCTTTAGCGTATGCACATTTAGGAAAGACCAAATCTTCAAGCCAGAAGGGACTTTTTGAATAAGGATGCAAAAGGATGAGAAACTACATAGACGTTCTGTTTTTCTAAAGGAGGCGGCTCTGCGTCACGGGTTTCTATCTTCTGGTATTGCAAAGGCTGGGTTTCTTGAAGAGGATGCTCCTCGATTAGAGTCCTGGTTAAATAAAGGTTATCAAGGTCAGATGACCTATATGGAACGCAATTTTGATTTGCGATTGGATCCCACCAAGCTTGTTCCGGGAGCAAAATCGGTTATTTCACTTTTATTTAATTACTATCCGTCTGAAACAGTCGCGTTTAAACAAGATCAGTTTAAGATTTCTAAGTATGCCTATGGTAAAGACTATCATGAGGTAATTAAGAAGAAATTGCGGGCTCTATTTTATGATTTACAGCAAGAATTCGGTGCGATTGAAGGGCGTGTTTTTGTTGACTCTGCTCCAATATTAGAAAAATCCTGGGCGCAAAAATCTGGTCTTGGATGGGTGGCTAAAAATGCCAATCTAATCAGTAAGCAAAAGGGCTCTTTTTTTTTCTTGGCCGAAATCATTCTCGATTTAGAGTTTGAGTATGATCATCCGGTAACCACAGATCACTGCGGAAGTTGTACGGCCTGCATTGATGCGTGCCCTACTCAGGCTATTGTCGCTCCAAATGTAGTTGATGGGTCTAGCTGTATCTCATACTTCACCATAGAGTTGAAAGAAGCGATTCCGACTAGTTTTAAAGGCCTTTTCGATGATTGGGCGTTTGGTTGTGATACCTGTCAAGATGTTTGTCCATGGAATCGTTTTTCGAAAAGCCATAGTGAGCCGTTATTTGACCCTCAATCTGAACTATTAAACTTAAGTGCTAAGGACTGGATCGAAATGACCGAAGAAACCTTTTCAAGGGTGTTTAAAAAATCTGCAGTGAAACGTACCAAGTATGCGGGTTTAAAAAGAAACATCGACTTTTTGAAAAAGTAGCTATATTCATGGACTAAACGTACAACCATGAATCAATTAAGCACGCTCGATATTGGAGTTATTATCGTCTATCTTATAGGTATTGTTATCTATGGAATTTCTAAATCGAAAAGAGAAAGTTCAGAGGACTATTTCTTAGGAGGAAGAACAATGACCTGGCCAATTGTCGGAATTGCTCTTTTCTCTGCGAACATTTCGAGCTCCACATTAGTGGGTTTAGCCTCTGATGGTTTTCAGACCAATATTAACGTCTACAATTATGAGTGGTATGCTGTAATCGTCTTGATCATATTTTCGGTTTTCTTCTTGCCTTTTTATCTAAAATCAGGAGTGTATACCATGCCTGAATTTTTAGAGCGTCGTTTTGATAAGCGTTCTAGATATTACTTTTCATTAATTACGGTCATTGGTAACGTAATGGTGGATACCGCTGCTGCACTGTATGTGGGTTCGATTGTTTTGAAACTACTTTTTCCCGAGTACAGCTCAACAACGATAATTATTCTCTTAGCGATTGCAGCTGCAGCCTATACTATTCCTGGAGGACTTAACTCAGTAATTCAAACTGAAGTAATTCAGGCGATTCTTTTAATTATAGGATCTTGTTTAATAACCTACTTTGCCTTTGATCAATTAGGTGGAGGTTGGTCAGCCATGATGGATAGTCTAGACGGAATGTTAGCTGCTGGTCAAATAGACTTTGGGGATCGAGCTGCGAACGGTGCCTATATACCCGAGACTGCTCAGGAGGTGTTTAGCGTTGTTCGTCCTGCGAACGATGAGTTTATGCCTTGGTGGGGATTAATTTCGGGAGTTGCTCTATTAGGGTTTTATTTCTGGGCAAATAACCAGTTTATGGTTCAACGAGTTCTTGGAGCGAAAGATTTACATCACGGTCGTATGGGAGCGCTCTTTGCAGGGTTTCTTAAACTACCTGTGATTTTCATTATGATTGTTCCTGGGGTTTTGGCCTTGTTACTTTTTAACGATTTAGATATTAGTGGACTTAATTATCCGCTGGCCAGTGGAGAGATGTGCGCCTCACTGACGGATTGTCCGAACCTTACTTACCCAGTATTATTATTCCAGTTATTGCCAACAGGGGTTCTAGGTTTGGTGGTAGCAGGATTGTTGGCTGCAATGATGTCTTCAGTGTCAGCTACTTTTAATTCGGCCTCAACCCTAATCACCATGGACTTTGTAAAGCAATTCAAGCCAGGATTAGATGGTAAGCAACTAGTGAGAGTAGGCCAGATCACAACATTAGTTTTAGTGGTGTTAGCCTCGCTGTGGGTACCTTTCATTGAAAAGGTTAGTGACTCTCTATGGGGTTATCTTCAATTGGTGATTGCATTTACCTCACCTCCAGTAGTGGCTACCTTTATTTTAGGTCTTTTCTGGAAAAAATCAAACGCAAATGGTGCCTTCTCAAGTCTAATGGTCGGAGGTGCCTTTGCTGTATTTATGATTCTTTCAGCATCCTTTGATTGGTCTCCCTATATTAACGATCTGCATTTTTTAGCGAAAGCCAATTTACTATTTGTGATTGCTGTTGTAGTTAACGTTGTAGTCAGTCTAACTTCTGGTAAGGTAGATGAACAAAAAATTGCTGAGTATACCTATAAGCGATCGTTCTATAACGAAGAAACTGAACAACTGAAAGGGCTTCCTTGGTATAAAAATTACCGCACACTATCGGTGATCTTACTCATAATCACTGCGATTTTTGTCGGAATGTTCTGGTAGAGAACAATTCTGTTTTGGCGACATTCCCAGCGAGGGAATCACGTATCTTTGATATACAATTAGACTGAAATGAGAAACTCAAGACAGCGAAGAGAATCGCTAGTATATCACGCAAAACCACAGCCGGGAAAGATTAAGATTGTCCCGACCAAACCCTACCAAACACAGAGAGATTTAGCGATTGCCTACTCTCCTGGAGTCGCTGAGCCTTGTTTGGAAATCGCAGAAACTCCAACAGATGCGTACAAGTATACTGCTAAGGGAAATATTGTTGCGGTTATTTCAAATGGTACTGCTGTACTTGGTTTAGGTGATATAGGTCCATTGGCTTCAAAGCCTGTGATGGAGGGTAAATGCGTACTCTTTAAAATATTTGCAGATATCGATGGTATGGATATCGAGGTCGATACTACCGATGTGGATGAGTTTGTAGAGACGGTGAAGCGTATCGCTCCAACTTTTGGAGGAATCAATCTTGAAGATATCAAGGCGCCAGAGGCCTTTGAGATCGAGCGTAGGTTGAAAGAAGAATTAGATATCCCAGTCATGCACGATGACCAGCATGGCACTGCGATTATTTCAGCTGCTGCACTAATTAACGCTCTTGAATTGGCTGAAAAGAATATCGAAGATGTTCGAATTGTGGTAAGTGGGGCAGGAGCGGCTGCAGTTTCTTGCACTAAACTATACAAAGCCTTTGGTGCTTCTGCAGAGAACATTATTATGCTTGACAGTAAGGGCGTGATTCGCAAGGATCGTGAAAACCTAAGCGCTTCAAAAGAGGAGTTTGCAACTGCCATTGATGTTCATACCCTTGAAGAAGCGATGGTGAATGCAGACGTTTTTATCGGTTTGTCAATTGCTGATATTGTAACTCCAGAGATGCTTCAATCGATGGCTGCGAATCCTATTGTATTTGCTATGGCGAATCCAGATCCAGAGATTAACTATGATCTAGCCATTCGAACTCGTGAAGATATTATTATGGCTACCGGTCGTTCAGATCACCCGAATCAAGTGAACAATGTCTTAGGATTCCCTTTCATTTTCAGGGGAGCATTAGATGTTCGCGCTACTAAGATTAATGAAGAAATGAAGATGGCTGCCGTTCGTGCTTTAGCTGATTTGGCAAAAGAACCGGTGCCCGAGCAGGTGAATATTACTTACGATATTACTCGATTAGCTTTCGGTAGAGAGTATATTATTCCAAAACCTTTTGATCCAAGGCTTATTTCTAAAATCCCGGTAGAGGTGGCTAAGGCTGCTATTGCTTCTGGGGTTGCTCAAATTGAAATTACCGACTGGGAGAAGTATGAAGAGGAGCTAATGGCGCGCTCGGGTAATGACAACAAATTTATTCGATCACTTCATGATAAAGCTAAGCTCAACCCTAAGCGTGTGGTTTTCGCTGAAGCAGATCAAATTGATGTGCTTAAAGCTGCTCAGTTTGTTTCTGATGAAGGAATGGCTTACCCAATTCTTTTGGGAGATAAGGAGGTAATTGAAAGCCTTAAAGAGGAATTAGAATTTGACGCTGAGGTTCCAATTATTGATCCATCTGATGATGATCAACAGGCTCGTCGAGATGAGTTTGCTAAGCTTTTATGGAGTCGAGGAGAACGCGATGGAGTACAGAGATACAGTGCAGGTGTTCGAATGATGCATAGAAACTATTTTGGTCCTATGATGGTTCTTTCGGGAGAAGCTGATGCAATGATCTCAGGGTATTCTCGCTCATTCCCTAAGGTGTTGCTTCCGGTATTAGAAACGGTGGGTAGAGGCCCTGGAATCAAGAGAGCTGCCACGATGAATATCATGATGACTCCGCGCGGACCATTATTCTTAGCGGATACAGCCATCAATGTTAATCCTACCGCCGAAGAGTTAGCTGAGATTGCAGTGATGACTGCAAGAGAAGTTCGTTCTTTCGGATATGAGCCTGTAATGGCAATGCTATCTTATTCTAACTACGGTTCTTCAAGTAAACCAGAAGCGAGAAAGGTAAAGAACGCGGTAAAAATCTTGCATAGAGATCATCCAGATTTGATTGTTGATGGAGAGATTCAAGCAGATTTCGCACTAAATCCTGAGATGGGTGCCCAAACCTTCCCATTCTCAAAACTGGCCAATCGAAAAGTCAACACCTTAATATTTCCTAACCTTGATTCTGCCAATATCACATACAAACTGATGAAGGAGCTACACGGTGTAAAATCAATAGGGCCTGTCATGTTAGGTTTAGATAAACCGATCCATATTCTGCAGTTAGGAGCTAGTGTTGAGGAAATAATCAACATGACTTCTATTGCGGTAACTGACGCTCAACGTGCCACCAAAAAATAACCTGTTATGATTAGCCACCTCAGAGGTCGAATGATAGAAAAAACTCCTACTCATGTAATTCTTGAGTGTAATGGGGTAGGATATCATCTCGAGGTATCGCTTCATACCTTTTCGGGATTGAGTTCTGAAGAGGAGCAGCTCTTGTACACCCATCTCCAAATCAAGGAGGATAGCCATACGCTATTCGGATTTTTGTCTGAATTTGAACGAGCAGTATTTCGATTGCTTATTTCGGTAAGTGGAGTTGGGGCGGCAACTGCTAGAACGATGCTTTCATCTTTAAGTCCTTCTGATGTAGTTGGAGCAATTGCATCTGAACAAGTAGCCGTTGTGCAGTCGGTTAAAGGAATCGGTGCCAAGACGGCTCAACGAATGATCTTAGAATTAAAAGATAAAGTCTTAGCATTAGAGGGTGCCGAAGATGTGGTAGCAAATACAACGGTTAAAGGACAAAATGGAGAAGAAGCAATAGCTGCCTTAGAGGTACTTGGCTTCACTCGAAAATCGGTTCAGAAAATTGTAGATAAGCTCTTAGCTGCAGACTCGCAGATGAGTGTTGAAGATCTTATCAAGAATACGCTAAACGCAATTTAAATTGAAGATTAGACTGGATTCAATACGGTCTCTTTGTGTCTTGCTCGCGTTTTTCGCCGTTACACTGACTCAGGCACAAAAACTACCAGCATTATCTCCCTTTAGTATCGACCAGATCTATCAGTACGATCCGGTAAATAATAGATACGAGTTACTCCCTTCTGTGTCGGGAAAGGTCGTAGGGTATCCTAGGTATTTAAGTTTTACCCAGTACTACGAGGCACTTCGAGCGCAGATGATTAAGTCTAACTACCAGACCAAAACCGATGCCCTTTCGAAAGTGAATGACACGGTAGCTGACGCACGTGAGGATTTACTTCCCACTTATTATGTTAATTCTGCCTTTTTTGAATCTATATTCGGCGGTAACACTATCACTGTTGACGCTTCAGGAGGTTTTTCCCTTGATCTAGGTGCTCTTAGTCAAAAATCAGAAAATCCATCTGTATCTATTCGTAATCAAAGAAGCACCGTTCTTGATATCGATCAGCAATTTGATTTAAATGTGGATGCACAGGTCGGAGAGCGTTTAAGAGTTCAAGCAAATATGGACTCCCGTTCAAGCTTTGATTTTCAAAATCTTTTCAAAATTGAATATACTCCGAATGAGGATGACCTGATTCGCAATATCGAGTTTGGTAATGTAAGTATGCCACTCAAAAGCAGTCTGATGACTGGCGCTCAGAATTTATTTGGACTCAAAACTGATTTACAGTTCGGGCGTACTTCTGTGACCGCCGTTTATGCAGAACAACGATCTCAACGAAATACGGTCAGTACTCAAAATGGATCAGTCATTAATGAGTTTGAGCTTACCGCTCTCGATTATGAGGAAAACACCCACTTTTTCTTAAGTCAACATTTTAGAGATGCTTATGACCTAGCGCTTAAGAACTACCCCTTCATTGCTTCAAATGTTCAGATTACCCGTATTGAGGTTTGGGTAACCAATCGATCTCAACAGACTGAGAACGTTCGACAAATTGTAGGTTTTCAAGATCTTGGAGAATACAATCCTGAAAAAGTTCGGTTTGGGGGTCCTCAGAATTTTTTTCGAGCTACCGAGTCTTTACCCGATAATGAGGCCAACCTTCTTAATCCCGCATGGATAGGTGGTGAAGGTCTTCCTAGTTCAATAAGAACTGCGGCTGGTGCCGCCTCTGGAATAAGTTTATTAGGTGAGCCTTTAGTAAACGGCCTAGACTATGCTTCTCTAGAAAATGCGCGAAAATTAGAAGCCGGTTTAGATTACTCGTACCATCGTCAGCTCGGATACTTGTCACTGAATCAACCATTGGCTACTGATGAGGTGCTCGCGGTTGCTTATGAATACACTTACAATGGATCTGTTTATACGGTCGGAGAGTTCTCTAACGACAATCAAAGAGATGCCTCCAGTGCACTTGTTGTAAAACTTCTAAAGAGCAATATTACCCGAGTTGAGGATCCTATTTGGGATTTGATGATGAAGAATATCTATTCGACCGGAGCCTTCGGAATTAGTGCGAATGATTTTGAGTTTCAATTACTTTACACCGATCCTAGTCCCCGAAACTTTTTAACGCCGGCAGACCCTTCGGTTCCCTGGCCAGAAGAATTTTCGAATAGTACGCTATTGAAAATTTTCAACTTAGATCGACTCGATGCTTATCAAAATCGTTCGGAACAAGGGGATGGTTTCTTTGACTTTGTAGATGGTATTACCGTTGATGCTTCGAATGGTAGAATCATTTTTACCCAGGTAGAGCCGTTTGGTATATACTTGTTTGAACAATTCTCTAGTGATGTTACCGAAGACTACGAGATTGAGGAATCCTATAATGGTAATCAAAGACAATATGTTTATCGTTCTCTCTATGAATTAACGAAAACAGCTGCCTTACAGCAGGCAGATGCGAATCGCTTTTTACTCAGAGGTTCCTATGGCGGCAGCACCGCCTCTTCGGGTCAAAAGTTGTCGCTTGGAGTTGCGTTCGCGTTACCCGGCTCCGTTCAGGTGAGTATTGGCGGTAGAGTGCTTACTGAAGGAGTTGATTACATCGTTGACTACGCAGCGGGTCAGGTGGAGATTCTTGATCCGAGTCTTCAGAATTCTGGTCTTCCGATTGATATTTCGGTTGAAGATGCTGGTCAAATCGGGCAGTTAACTCGACGATTCACAGGAGTCGCTATTCAGCATCGCGCCTCTAGTGAACTATCCTTTGGGGGTGCCTTTTTAAATCTTAGAGAACGACCACTCACTCAGAAGTCTGCTTATGGAATCGAGCCTATTAATAACTCGATGATTGGTGCGAATGTTTCGTTTCGCAAAGAGGTTCCCTGGCTCACGCGACTCATTAATCAGTGGCCCACTATTGAGACTGAAGCGCCGTCTTCGATTGACTTTTCTGCAGAAATCGCTGCACTCATCCCATCGGCTCCAAATAATGCCCAATTCGGTGGCGAAGTAACTACTTATATCGATGATTTTGAGGAGGCCCAACAATTCTTAGATCTTAGAAACCCTTCTGATTGGGTACTGTCGAGTAATCCTTTTGGTCAGACCGGTATTGAGGCTTCTAGGTCGAGGGCTCGACTGGCATGGTACACCATTGACCCAGTGCTTTATAGCAGGTTAAGACCCTCAGACATTACTGATGCGATGTTGCAAGAAGATGAAGCGCGTCGAATTTTTATAAGAGAGGTTTATCCCGAAACCGATGTAGTCCAGGGACAATCTGCAGTTCAGTCTACCTTAGATATCGCCTACTATCCCGATGAGGCAGGACCGTATAATACGGCGTCCGATTTTGGTGCAGTTGCTAACAAATGGGCAGGGACTATGCGAGCCCTTACCGTTACTGACTTTGAACAGGCAAATATTGAATACTTGCAGTTTTGGATGTTGCATCCGCTCGAACCTTCAGAAGTTGGGGAGGGAGGTAAATTGGTGATTGATCTTGGGAACCTCTCTGAGGATATTCTTCCTGATGGAAGAAAGCAATATGAAAATGGACTTGGAGTTCAAGTGGATCCAACCATCTATGGATCGGTACCTTCTAGAAGTGCCCTGATTTACACTTTTGATAGTGATGCGGGTGCTCGAGAACTACAAGATGTCGGATTAGATGGTCTTTCAGATGCTCAGGAAGGTTTGATTTATACAGGACCAAGTGATGACCCGGCTAGAGATAATTATGTGAATTATTTAGAAGCGCAGGGAAGTATCCCAAATCGTTACAAGTATTTCAATAATCCTGAAGGTAATACACCGATTAATCCGACCGATGAGTTAAGAGGTTCTACACTATTACCCGACGTTGAGGATGTCGATCGAGACTTTGCCATGAATGTGGTCGAAAGTTATTATCAATATGAACTTCCCATTAATTCGGTAGTAAGCGAATCGATGCCTTACATTACAACGGTTCGAGAAGTTACTTTGGACACAGGACGCAAAGTTCGTTGGGTGCAGTATAAGATTCCTCTTCGGGAATACACCCGTGCGGTAGGCGGGATTACCGATTTTAGGTCGATACCTTTTATTCGTATGTCCTTACAGGGATTTCAAAGTTCCACCGTTTTACGATTTGCTGCACTTGACCTCATTCAAGGTAGTTGGAGAATCTATGACAAAGAATTAGATCCAGAAGCTAACTTACCCGTAAGCCCCTCAACTACCTTTGAATTGGGTGCGGTGAATATTGAAGAAAACAGTAATAGAAATCCTATTCCATACGTTCTTCCACCAGGGGTTCGACGCGAAGCCTTGAATAATACGAATACGATAGTACGACAAAATGAACAGTCGTTAAGTATGCAGTTTACCGATTTACCATTAGGGGACGGAAGAGGAGCTTTTAGACGTGTAAAATTTGATATGCGCCGTTTTGAGAAGCTTAAGCTTTTTGTTCATGCCGAGCGAATAGGAGCTTCAACAGTTCAGGATAATGATCTAGTGGCTTTTCTCAGAATAGGAACCGATTACAGTTCTAACTACTATCAAATCGAGTGGCCTTTAACCTTTACCAATAATGCCACTCAAGACGCAGGACTTATTTGGCCGGATGCGAATGCTCTTGATTTGGATTTAGCACTATTGAGTAGTGTAAAGGCAGAGCAAATTGCCTCCGCAGAGCCCGAGTTTTCAAAAGTTCTTGAGAATGGAATGACTATTCGTGTAAAAGGGAATCCGTCGATCGGGAATATTACCTCTGCCATGCTTGGGGCCATCAATCGATCATCAAGCCTACCGGTTTCGGCAGAGCTTTGGTTTAATGAATTGCGTCTAGCAGGAATCAACCATAAAGGAGGCTGGGCGGCAACAGCCAATGCCTCTGTTCAGCTATCTGATGTAGTTACTTTGGGGGCCGGTTTCTCTAAGACAACGGTAGGTTTCGGAGCTATCGACGGGGCGGTTAATACACGTTCTTTAGATGATACCGAAAACTTTGATTTCTCGGTACGTACAGATCTCGGACAATTTTTATCTAAGGCCAGTCGATTGAAACTACCATTGAATTATTCGATGGCTTCTACGCGAATTACTCCTGAGTATGATCCGGTATATGAGGATATTCGTCTCGAGGACCGTCTTAGTGCCGCGACCAATAACGAGGATAAACGAGCAATTCGAGAGCAGGCCGAGTCGTATACAGAAGTTTCTAGCCTCGCGCTAAATGGTGTTCGAATAGAACGCAAAGAGGGTAGTAATGTCGATTTCTTCGATCCTGAGAATGTCACGGTTAATTATAGCCACTCAACTAAATCGCATCGCGATTTTGAAATCTCAGAATCGCTTCAGTCGCAAGCAAGAGCTTCACTCGATTATACGTATACGCCTTCTATTTTCTCGTTAACCATGGGAGCCTCTATTGATCGATCACTTAGTGAACAGCGCTTCAGACAAATCTTTATACCCGGTGTAACCCTTCTTGATTTACCCCTTTTAAGTCAACAAAACTTTAGGTCCGGATGGAACGGTTCGATTAAAGCGAATCCATTCAAATTCTTTAGCACCTCATTTACTGCCACCCAGAATAATATCGTTAATCTCGATCTTAATCAAAACCTAGGTTTTAATTCTGTTTGGGAGTCCTTTTTCTCTTGGGGTAAGCCAAATACCTACGCGCAACAACTGCAGCTTGGACTAGAAATTCCATTCAGTTCATTTAAGCCCCTCGATTTTTTAACTACCCGCTTAGATTACGGAGGCACGCTTAATTGGCAACGAGGTTCTGACGCACTCGCTGAGGTTGCGGGTCGACCTTTACATACTGTTCAGACGGCAAGTACTTTGTCGCTCAGTAGCGGCCTTGATTTAAAGTCAGGATTGAAAAAACTGATAAAAATTCCCGATGCGATTGGAGCTCAAGTGGCTTTGAATTATTCTGAAACCTCTGGGGTAGTCTTACCAGGTTATTTACCGACGATCAATGATCGGAGTCTACTTCAATTAGATCCGAAATTACTGCTAGGTTTGGCTTCTTCTGATTTTAGGTTTGAAGCTGCCCGACAAGGATATTTGACAGATTTTGATGGGTTCAACACTCCTTTTGTTATCGACGAAAACGAGAATCTTTCTGCAACTGCTAATCTTAGCATCGGTAGCGCTGTTTCTATTGGTCTTAGTTATGATCGAAGAAAGAGCGATCGTTTTCAAGAGCAGTTCAGAGTGACCCCCTCTGACTTTGGACCAACTTTTCAGTCGTTACTCGCAAACCAGACTGGTAGTTACAGTACTACAGCCTTTCTACTTTCAACCGCTTTTGATGGCTCAATGGGAGATACGGGGTCAGAGGCTTTTGAACGTTTCAAAGCTTCTAGAATTGAAATGGCTAATCGATTAGCTAATGCTTCGGGTATGGATTTGTCGGCTGTTGACTCTGAGGGTTATCCTGTTGCCTACGGAGCCTATCATCCCGAGGTGTTGTTGGGTTCTTTTATTGCTGCCTACTCAGGTAAGTCGATAAGCGAAGTCAGTTTAGGGCCTTTTGAATCTTTCGGTATTCCAAATTGGGACGTTTCAATCAGTGGTTTATTCCCCGAAGTGTTTAGTCGTTTTGCAATCAATCATGGATATAGAGCTGCCTATAGTATTAATAATTTTCAAAATAACCTCAGTCGAAACGAGGGCTTATTTAACCTTGAAAATGGAGATTTAAAACCAGAATTACTAATTGGAGCGGTGGTGATGAACGACCAGTTTAACCCACTTATTGGATTCGATTTTGAAACAGAGTCGTTCTGGCAAATTCGAACAGAATGGCGAAAAGATAGAGCGTTGAATCTAAGTTTTGCCAATAGTTTGCTTACTGAGATTAAAGGTCAAGAATTTGTTCTTGGATTAGGAAAGCGTATTACCGATTTACGTTGGAACCCTAAAATTGGAGGCAAGAGAAGACAGTATCGGGGCGATTTAGTGCTTAGGGGAGACGTGTCCTATCGATCCAATACGACCTTCATAAGAAATCTAGACGAGATCGTCGGGGATCAGATTACTTCTGGTCAACAAAGTTTCTCGGCTCAATTCTCAGCGGATTACGCTCTGAGTAACACCTTAAATCTTGCTGCCTATTACGATCATAGCTTTTCAAAATTTAGAGTTTCTACCTCGTTTCCACAAACTACTATGCGTACGGGACTCAGCTTAAAATATCGATTTGGCGAGTAGTTTAAAAGACTCTTTTAATTACCTTTGAATCTTATTAATAATCAGAAATTGTTATGAATTTTCCAGAAAACTTAAAGTATACAAAAGACCATGAGTGGGTGCTTATCGAAGGGAATACAGCAACCGTTGGTATTACTGATTTTGCACAATCTGAACTTGGGGATATTGTTTATGTAGAGGTTGAAACGGTAGATGAGACTCTCGATAAAGAAGAGGTTTTCGGCACTGTAGAAGCTGTTAAGACGGTTTCTGACTTATTTCTTCCGTTATCTGGAACGATTGAATCTTTCAATGAAGAATTAGATCAAAATCCAGAATTAGTAAATAGCGATCCTTATGGAGCGGGATGGATGATCAAAATGAGTATTGATAATCTAGACGAGATTGAAGAATTGTTGGATGTCGATGCCTATAAAGCCCTAGTGGGTGCTTAGAATTAAACACCGTTTATTTAATCCGTTTACCGCCGCCTTTTTGCTTTACGCCATTGGTATTACCGTGCTTAGTTTAGTGCGCATCGACTCGAGTGGTCGATCACTTCTTAGTTTTGAAGGTGCGGACAAATTGGTACACTGCCTTTTCTACTTCGGCTTTACTTTTCTTCTGGCTTTAGCCTACAAAGGTTCTTTTGTTATAGCTTTAAATCAGAAGGCACAAGTAATAGTTGCATTGATTGCAATGACCTACAGTGGCATCATTGAATTGTTGCAAGGTTTTTTCACTGTCTATCGTTCGGCAGAACTTGGTGATTTTGTTGCCAATTCGGTAGGAGTCATTTTTGGATTAGTGGCCTTAAAGGTTTTAAATCCTTTTTTTAACAGAATGAAAAACCCGAAATAATTCGGTGCTTTTTCGAATTAATATTTAAATTAGCCATCATCAAAATTTAGAGTATGGAACCGAAGAAAAGTCCAAAAGCAGATATAGGTCGTAATAGTGGATTGTATTTCGCACTAGGTCTAGCCCTCACAATGTTCATCGTGTGGAGAGCCTTAGAGTGGAAGAAATACGATGAGGTAACGAATTATGATATATCTCTAAATGTAGAAGATCAGCTTGATGAAGAGGTGCCAATGACCGAACAAATCAAGACTCCACCACCTCCACCACCTCCAGCAGCTCCTGAAGTTATTGAAGTGGTAGAAGATGAGGAAGAGGTTGAAGAAACGATCATTGAATCAACCGAAACATCTCAAGAAGAAGAGGTGATTGAAATCGAAGAGGTTGAGGTTGAAGAGGTAGAAGAAGATATTTCAATTCCATTCGCGGTTATTGAAGACGTACCTGTATTCCCAGGTTGTGAGGGTGCAAGTGATAAAAAAGCTTGTTTCCAACAGCAAATGCAAAAGCATATTCGCAAGCACTTCAGATATCCTGAAATTGCTCAAGAAATGGGTGTTCAGGGTCGTGTGAACGTAATGTTCGTCATTCAAAAAGACGGTTCAATTGGAGGAATTCGAATGAGAGGTCCAGACAAAAATCTAGAGGCCGAAGCATTACGTATTATCAACCTGCTTCCAAACATGACACCAGGTAGACAGCGTGGGCGTCCTGTTAAAGTACCATTCAGTATTCCAATTACTTTCCGTTTACAGTAGTAAGGAGAAGAAATTATACAAAACCGGGCTTATTGCCCGGTTTTTTTATTTGAAAGCTATTTGTGCATCTTATCTTTGCACTCTATGATTGAAGGGGCGACAACACATCCTACTTCCTTGTTCTGGACAGATCTAAAGGCTTTAACGAAGGTTCGTTTAGCACTTAGCGTGGTGTTCTCTGCATTGGCGGGCTATCTGTTGGGCGCTGAATCATATAAGGCGCTAGAACTTGTGCTTCTTCTAGTCGGAGGTTTTTCGTTGGTTGCAGCTTCGAATGCCTATAACCAAATCATAGAAAAGGATCTAGATGCAAAGATGAATCGTACCAAAGAGCGACCATTACCTACTGGTCGTTTCTCGAATGCCTTGGCCTTGATTATTGCCTTTTCACTCACGATTCTAGGAGGGGGATTACTTTATTTTCTGAATTTGAAAACGGCCCTTTTTGGTTTACTCTCGGTAATTCTTTACGCTTTAGTCTATACTCCGTTAAAAACTAAAACATCATTATCTGTTTTTGTTGGTGCTTTTCCCGGAGCCATACCATTCATGTTGGGTTGGGTTGGTGCTACAGGCTCTTTCGGAATTGAAGCTGGAACTTTATTTATGATTCAATTTTTTTGGCAGTTTCCTCATTTCTGGGCACTGGCCTGGATGTTAGATGAGGATTATAAAAAAGGAGGGTTCAAAATGCTTCCAACGGGTGAGAGAGATCAGAGTACCGCGTTTCAAATTATTGTTTACACCTTTTGGACGATTCTAGCATCGATCACTCCAGCATTTGGATTTACCGGAAAGCTGGTGATTTCAATTCCTGCTGCAATAGCTGTGGGTATTTCGGGCCTTTACATGATGATGCCTGCACTTCAATTGTTTAATTCTCTAGAGGTGTCTTTTGCTAAAAAATTAATGCTTAGGAGTGTAATATATATTTCATTAATTCAGGTGATCTATGTGATCGATCATCTTATTAGATAGACCAAAAAATTATGTTAGAACGCACAGAATTTGAAAAGCAACAACGCGCAAAAAAAATGATGCTTTGGTTCGGAATCATCTCCCTAATCATGGGGTTTGCAGGATGGACAAGCGCCTATATCGTAAGTAGTAAGCGAAAAGATTGGGTGGCCAATATTGAATTGCCTCAGGCCTTTTGGTGGTCAACCGCGGTCATCGTTTTGAGTAGTCTAACCTATATTCTCTCCCGTCTTGCTCTTAAGGCAGATAAGTTGAAATTATCTTCGAGATGGGCTCTAATTACCCTAGGATTAGGTGTTTCGTTTGTTTTTATTCAGTTTAATGGATTTAGTCAAATGGTTGCTGCTGGATACTATTTTACGGGACCCACTAGCAGTATTAAGATGTCTTACATTTTCTTAATCGCTTTTGTCCACCTACTGCATCTATTTGCCGGGCTAATCAGTTTAGGGCTTGTTAATTACAAATTGATACGTTCAAAATATTCATCTGAAAACAGATTGGGCTTTGAATTAGGAGAGACGTTCTGGCATTTCCTTGGGGTGCTTTGGGTTTATCTTGTTTTATTTATGTTTTTCGTCAAGTAAATCGATTCAATTATTTTTATAAAATACTCAAAGGTGTACCTTTGCGACAATTAATGCCAAACTAATGGATACTTCAATTTCAACAGCTAAAGACGAAAACGTTTGGGGTGGTGGTGATCAACAACCACTAAGAGCGAGTTATGGTAAATTGATGATGTGGTTTTTCATCGTCTCTGATGCCTTAACCTTCTCTGGTTTTCTTGCCGCTTACGGTTTTTCTAGATTTAAATTTATCGAGACCTGGCCTATTGCAGATGAGGTTTTTACCCACGTACCATTCTTTCATGGGAACTACCCAATGTATTATGTGGCCTTCATGACTTTCATTCTGATCATGTCTTCGGTAACTATGGTACTTGCTGTTGATGCTGGTCATCACATGGACCGAAAGAAAGTAACTCTTTATATGCTTCTTACCATTATTGGAGGAGCTATATTCGTTGGCTCTCAAGCTTGGGAGTGGGCTACTTTTATCAAGGGAGATTTTGGTGCCTTAGAAACTAAGGGAGGTCGTATTTTACAATTTGTAGATATTGAATCAGGAGAGCGCGTTGCGCTTAGAGATTTCGCCATTGAAAATCCAAACGAAACCGCTGTATACCACGAATCTTCAAAGGGTATTTGGTTTTTAGAAGGTGATAAGCCTTCAACTTACAGTCTAGAAGAAGTTAAAGCAGGATTCCTTGCTGATGAATCAGTGACGATAAGAACTGAGCAAATCATCGAAGGAGAAAAGAATGTACTTTCTCGTGAAGATGCAGTTGCTAAGTTAACTGACGCTGCCATCGTTGTCGAAGGAGCGAATCTTATTCGCAATGAATATGGAAGTCGATTATTTGCAGACTTCTTTTTCTTCATCACTGGGTTCCACGGTTTTCACGTTTTATCAGGTGTTGCGATTAACGTGATTATTTTCTTCAACGTTCTAATGGGAACTTATGACAGAAGAGGTCACTACGAAATGGTTGAGAAAGTTGGGTTGTATTGGCACTTTGTAGACCTTGTTTGGGTATTTGTATTCACATTCTTTTATCTGGTATAATTATGGCACACGAGCACAAACTATCAATTTTTAGAGGGTTAGTAACCTTCAAGAATAACCAGCAAAAGATTTGGGGAGTTCTTTTATTTCTCTCTATCGTAACCGCTATAGAGGTTGGATTGGGTATTGTAAAGCCTGAGTTTTTAATGAATACTTCATTCCCTGGAATGAAGCCACTTAACTGGATTTTCATTATTCTTACCTTAGTTAAAGCCTACTATATTGCCTGGGACTTTATGCACCTTCGCGATGAAAAGGCGTCGTTAAGAAGAGTAGTGGTATGGACACCGGTTTTCCTTATTTCTTACTTAGTTACTTTACTTCTTTTTGAAGCAACCTATGTCTATGAAATTTTCAATACAACTTTCATGACTTGGAACTTCTAAGAGTTCGATAAATAATATACTTGAGGCGATTACCGATTAGGTGATCGCCTTTTTTTTATTTTTGTACTTCAGTTTATCTGCTATGAAAAAACCACTGGTACTAGGTATCTTATTTATTCTACCCTTGGTGATCTATCTTTTCTTCGCCTCAGGGGTGAACCGATTCGGACGTTTACCTGTGTTGACAGATAGCTTTGCATCAGAAACGGTTTTGTTGTCCTCTGAAAAGGAGGCAATGGATCTTTTTCAGAATAAGATCACTGTACTTTCTTTTCTAGGGGAAGAGGTGGAGCTAATGAAAGGCTATCTATTTAATTTCAATCAGAAAATTTACAAACGATTTTACGAGTTTAATGACTTTCAAACACTCCTAGTCGCTTATCCCAGTCAGAAAGTTGCTGTCGAACAATTGTTGTTAGAGTTGGGCCAAATTACAGACACTAGTCGCTATAAGATTCTTTATCTTGATGAATCCGATTCGATACGACTGTTTGATGCCTTAAAGAGCCAAGGAGAATTAAGCTCAGGTAGTTCTCCTCTGGTTTATATTATTGACAAGAATGGTTCGCTCAGAGGAAGAACAGATGATGAGGATGAAGGAGTTCTATACGGTTATGATATCAGATCGGTAGCGGTCTTGAATAACAAGATGGAGGATGATGTAAAGGTCTTGCTCGCTGAATACCGCCTAGCTTTAAAAAAGAATTATGCCGACCGCAAGTAAATCGAACAAAAAGACCACCTATTTATGGGTGTCAATCATCGTTTTCATCTTTGGGATAGTTACTATCCCTAGCTTAGTATCTCGCATAAAAAATGGAACGATCACTGATAACAATCGATTGACTTTAACCCCTGAGGTATTGTATGGTTCTTCGGAAGAATCTCTTGCTTATTTAATGGGGCCTGATGGTGCCCGTCAAATTCCGGATTTTAGTTTTACAGATCAAAACGGGAATATCTTGTCTCCTGATGATCTAAAGGGAAAAGTCGTTGTTCTTGACTTTTTCTTCACGACCTGTCCAACTATTTGCCCAATCATGTCTCAGAACATAGCAGAGTTAGCAGATGAGTTTAAAGATGACGAGGTTGCTTTTGTATCTATTAGTATTAATCCATTCTATGATACTCCTGAGCGCTTATTGAGTTATCAGAAGAAGTATTTGGCTGATTCCCATTCATGGTTCTTGTTAACAGGAGAGCGCGAAGAAATCTATGCGCTCGCTGAACAAGGATTTTTCATGATTGCCCAAGAAGATGAGGCTGCTCCAGGTGGTTTTGAGCACTCAGGATTATTTGCTCTAATTGATTCAGAGGGATACTTTAGATCTTCTAAGGATGGTTTCGGGAATCCACTGATTTACTATCGCGGAACGATCACTCGTGAGATGGGGGTTGATTCAGATGGCGAAACTGAACAAATATCTCAGCTAGTGGCTGACATCCATAGTTTATTAAACGAAAAGAAGTAATATGAAAGAGTCTGTAGCAAAGAAGTTAATTACGATTGTCTCTATCGCTGTTCCTGCGGTTGTTGCGATCTTGTTTGGGGTTCGACTACCCGATGTAGAACCTTTAAGTTTTTTACCACCCATTTATGCTTCAATTAACGGCTTAACTGCGCTTCTCCTCTTAGTAGCACTTTGGTCGATAAAAGCAAAAAAGATTACGCTTCACCAGAATATCATGAAGACTTGTATAGCCCTTTCGCTTTCATTTCTTTTGATGTATGTGGCGTATCATATGACTTCAGATTCTACTCCGTTTGGGGGTGAAGGAGTAATTAGAACAGTTTATTTTATCCTATTAGTGTCTCATATCCTGTTATCAATAATTATCATTCCCCTTGTATTGCACACTTACTTAAGAGCTTATTTGAAAGATTTTCAAGGGCATAAAAAGCTCGCTAGGATTACCTTCCCAATCTGGCTCTATGTGGCAGTTACTGGTGTTGTAGTATACTTAATGATTTCACCCTATTATGCCTACTAGAGTAAAATCGCTATTCATTTTTGGATTTTTTCTATTCTTCTTTTCAGAGGTGAGTGCTCAATGTGCTATGTGTCGGGCAGTGCTCGAATCAGGTACTGACACTTCTGCTGCCGAAGGAATTAATAATGGTATTGTCTACCTTATGGCCATCCCTTACATCCTTGTTGGAGTAGTCTTTTATGCGGTTTATAAAAAATTGAGACCCACAAAATACTCTTAAACACTGCCCTTTTTTAATGAGCGCTGTGATTTATAAATCGCAGCGAATATAATTTCGTAAACAACTGTATACGAGATAGTTTGCTATTCGTTTTAAAATCATTTACGATGAATAGTATTAAAAATCTACACCGATTAAAGAGATTACACCAACTCATTCGATCTGAATGCACGGGTACTCCCTATGAACTTTCTAGACGTCTTCATATCAGCGAGCGTTTGGTTTATCTTTTGGTAGAACAGCTTAGAGACTTTGACGCACTCATTGAATACGATCGATCAAGACAGACCTATTATTACCGCGAATTGTTTGATTTAGAAGTGGATATTTCAGTTCGGGTTTACAATAAAGATCAGATGATTGAATTATATCGTTGATCGATTTGACTGAAAGGTTATTGCATTGTCGGCTTCTAGTTTTGAAACAAATTCAATGATTATGTACAACACTAAGTTTAAAAAAAGTAAGCACATTAAACCGTTAGAACCTCGATTTGAAATGGGTTGGTTCAAAAGCGGTGAAATTAGTACGAGTATTCAATCAGATGGGGATTTCACCGTCACCGGTAAGATTCGTTTTTAATATGTTCGGCGCCTACCAAGCCCTCTTTCGAAGGGGGCTTATTTATATTTTATACTTAGCTAGTTTCTTTATGCTGTATGGTCAATATTCAAATTCTATTGAGTTAGAAGAGGTCGAATTGTCGCCTGATAATCTTGTGTTCATGTTGAAATCAATACAAGAATTGCCTCAATCTGAAAGCGTTTCAAAATTTAGTCACGTGGACTATCGCGAAATATTATCTGCTGGTAGTCATTCGGTTATCACCACTGATAGAAAACTTATTTATCAATTAAATGTAGAACATCCCCTGAACTATTCGGATGCTTTTGAATCGAACTGGTGGTTAACCGATGAAAAGTGTTCTTACTCTGGAAGATACAAAGGACCGTTTCCTGATTTATCTTTTGCCGCACGCACTTTTCAATTGAGCTATTTCATAAAATTATTGGAGGATTACTTTGATCGTTTAATTGTATCTAGGGAACCTGATAAACTGGGCTTGAGTTATCACTTTAGAGCTGATTCTAATATCTCTCAAATGAATATTTCAGGCTCTTTATTGTTTAATCATGAGAATCAATTATTAGAAATTCAGTTGTTTTTGCGATTGAAGCCTGGAAATTCAAATCTGTCCATTGAGAGTTTGCATATAGTGAATACGTATCCTTTTAATGAGAAGTTAAGTCGTCAACAAGCGATGACTACCTATATTGATGCAAGTAATAAGAGAATTACTCAGTTCCAAGATTTTAGATTTTCTGAGGTCTTGGTCGAAGCTGACCAACTTCAATTGCCAGTGGATCATAAAAAGGCTCTAAAGCCCTCTTGTTATGAGCCCTGAATTGGTATATGTACTTTCTCATGATAGTTCTAGTCCTTTCTATAAATCTTATGCTAGTTTGTTCAAAGGCTTTCTGTTGGATAGTATTGATAATCAAGTAATTGAAGATCTTGACATTATCGGTCATTTATTGTTTCAAATGATGATGCATATTGATCGCATCGAAGATGATCAAGCGAAAGGTATGGATATGGTTATTGCACTTCAAACAGAAGCTGCCAAGAGACTTTCGTATTATTTTCCCATTAACCATTCCTTTTGGATGCAATACGATCGAATTGCCAAAGAGTTTGCTCAACGCAAAAGACTTGATAGATTATGTCATCAGAGAAGTAGTTGGGTTAATTATGAGACTCTCGCATTATCTCGATCAATTTATGCCGAACTAGGTTTAATAGCTCTCTTAGAATTAGGTCTACTTCAAAATCAACGATTTAATACGCTTATTAAGAGTCATAGACAATTTGTTATTGCCTTTCAGCTTTATGATGATTGTGCTGATTTCTATGAAGATCAGAGTAAGGAACAATTCAATTGGGCAATTCACAAGGCTTCTGCAAAGGGTATTCCTCTTGATCAATTCTATCGATCTACGCTTTTTAGTGCACTAATTGATACTGTCGTTGGTCACTTGAATAATGCTGCTGAGTTGATTGAGGAATTGCCAAGAAGTGAGTATGGCTTGCTTATAAAGAAGATAAGAGACTCGGTGGATTCCCTTTACCAAGTATAAATGAATTCAAAATTATTTCATTGCCCTTTGCACTTTGAGCTTATTTCAGGTCAAACCTATTTACTTAATGATAAGATTCAATTAGTGAGTTACGAGTTAAGTAAAGAGTTATTTGATCTGTTAACTTACTGTCGTCTCCCCAGAACCAAAGCAGAACTGATCGACGAATTATCAAAGAAATTGATCTCATCCGAGGAATGCCAAGAATTAATCTTAGAGTTAGATCTACTTACAGGTAAAGAACAAAGGATTCGTTCTAAGGTACTTCGTCGAATAAACCATGCTGGTTTACGCGGGATAGATTTAAGGATTAATCGGTGTCAATTTTCTTGGCTCAATACCTTGAAATTATTTTCAATCGAGGTTATGGTAGGTCTCTGTCTACTTGCTATGCTATCTCTGATGGCTGTTGGAATAGTGTTGGGAAAAAGTGTCCTTGATACTCCACTGCCATTTTGGGGATTGTTATTAGTTCTGCTTAGTACTCCTATTCATGAATTAGGGCACGCTATGGCCTATAAAAGTCTGGGAGGAAGCGCTTTTAGTATAGGAGCGGGTTTCTATTTTTTTATTCCGGTTTTATTCGTTGATGTTTCATTAAGCAATTCACTTTCTAGAGCTAGCCGTTTGAAAATTAGTCTAGCAGGTGTCTATTTCGAATTGATTTGGATTTTGTTTTTACTTGGTTTTGGGTTGGCTTTTCAAATTGATTGGATGTATACAGCGATCCTTTTGATCGGTATTCAAGCCTTGTGGAATTTGAACCCATTTTTTCGATCAGATGGTTATTGGATTCTCTCTGACTTAACAAATACTCGATGGCTTTCACGAAGCAGTGCTGAAGAATTAAGGATGTTTATTAAGGCTAATAGACCTTTAAACGGGTTAGTTTTTTATGCGATTACAAGAAGTTTTTTTGTCGCTTATTGTTTTATTCATCTCATTTATCAATTCTTTTTTGCCGAAAAACGATTGGTTGAGGTCTTGATTGATTTTATTCGATCTCCTTCGATTGATCATTTTTCAGTGACACTTATACTGCCTTTTCTGTTTGTAATATCCCTTTTTCGTTATGCTGCAAAGAGATTGCAATGAGCTCGGATATCTTACCCTTCAATTCAAAAACATAACAATGAAAAGAGCTTTATCAATACCTGAAATGAAAAAAGTGAGAGGTGGTTTCTTACCCTTTGTAGTCATCCTAGTTATCGATGCTACACTACTCGGTTTTATGAGTGGATATATTTATGAATCTTTTACCAGTGATCACCAATGATTTTCTCTGCATTAACCAAAAAATCTCTTGAGGTGGGTCTTTTCGAGATTTTCGTTCAAAGCTTTAAAAGAGGACAAGATTTTTATCATAGAAACTGTAATCATGAATAAAGAATGGCAATATGGGTTAGGTTTTGTAGCAATACTTGCCCTGTTTATAATCATTGGAAGATGGGTAGCTACCCATTAATCTCGGTTAAACAACGATCTTTTTTCGATTGTGGAATAGCTTGCTTAAAAAGCCTATTTCTATACCATGGTTGTTTTTTCAGCCTTCCGAGACGACAAAAACGCTTTCGGGGGTATAGTCTTTATGAGCTTTTTAAGTTAGCTGACCAGCAAGGGATGCAAGCGTTTGTTTATCGATCCTCATCATTTGACGTAGACTGTATTCCTTGTCTGGTTCAATTAAGCTACATGGGGGTCGGACACTACGTTGTTGTATATGGTTACACTGCGAATAAAATACAGATCATGGACCCATCGGTGGGTCGTATTTATTGGTTGCCTGAAACGAAATTTCAGCGATTGTGGTCGGGATTTTTCTTAGTTCTATCAGAGAAAAAACCTCTGTAAAATCTGTTTTATTGAAATTTTAACGTTTGTGGACAACATAAGCTGTAACAAAGCAGTTTCTTTGTCGTCTAAAGGGGTATAAACGTAGCTACTCGTATCGATGATAGAAATTAAAGACTTGCATAAGTCATATCAAATGGGCAGTAATTCACTGCATGTCTTAAAAGGAATCAACTTTTCTGTAGAACAAGGTGAATTAGTGGCAATTATGGGTTCTTCGGGTTCTGGTAAATCGACTTTACTGAACATCTTAGGAATGTTAGATGAAGCTGATTCAGGTTCTTATACCTTAGATTCTGTACCTATTGTAGACCTTAATGAGACCAAGGCAGCTGAATATCGAAATAAGTTTCTTGGATTTATTTTTCAGTCTTTTAACTTGATCAACTACAAATCAGCCGTTGAAAATGTTGCTCTTCCATTGTATTATCAAGGTAAATCTAGAAAGGAGCGAAATGCTACAGCACTAGAATATCTTGATCGAGTCGGTCTAAAACCCTGGGCAGACCATTTGCCCAGTGAGCTATCAGGAGGTCAAAAGCAGCGTGTAGCTATTGCCCGTGCAATGGCTGCAGACCCTAAAGTTCTCTTAGCTGATGAGCCCACCGGAGCTTTAGATAGCAAAACTTCTTATGAGGTGATGGACCTCATTCAGAAAATTAATGATGAGGGTAATACCATACTCGTGGTAACTCATGAGGAGGATATCGCTCATATGTGCAAACGAATCGTCTACTTGAAAGACGGCGTGATTGTTGAAGATAAAAAAGTAGACCAAGTACGCGCCTCTCAATATGTTTAGTAGAGATACCTGGAAAGAGATTTTCGATACCATTCGAAAGAATAAGCTTAGAACCTTTTTGACAGGGTTCACAATGGCCTTAGGGATTTTTATTGTAGTCATCCTGGTAGGGTTTACCAATGGTTTGCAGAATACCTTTGAAAAATTCTTTGGGGATGATGCCACCAACACCCTGTTTGTATTTCCAGGAAGAACATCGATGCCCTACAAGGGATACACTTCAAATCGAAGAATTCAATTCGATAATTCAGACTTAAAAGATATCGAGGAAAATTTTGCAATGTTTCTCGATTATATTACTCCACGTATTACTCGTTCTAGTCTTGTAAGATATAAGGGAGAATCTAATAACTATACGAATAGAGCAGTGGCTCCAGCCCATCAATTCAGTGAGAAAACGATTATTATGAAAGGTCGTTTTTTAAATGAAAATGACATAAATATCAGAGCGAAGTATGCAGTGATTGGGCGTTTAGTTGCCAAGGATTTATTTAAAGAGGAAGATCCTATTGGGAAATACATCACTTTGGGCGACAGTGCATTTAAAGTTATTGGTGTGTTTCAAGACGATGGAGGGGACAATGAAGAGCGCTTCATTTATATCCCTTATACTACGAGACAACTTATCGAAAAAGGGAATGATAAGATTGAACAGATCATCCTTGGGTTTAACCCTAGTATAGGCTATGCTGGTGCTATGGCTCTTGAGAAAAATGTAACTAAACTTCTAAAGGAGAAGAAATTCATTGCAAGAGAAGATCGCAGCGGAATATTCATTCGAAATATTGCAGATGAACTCAAGCAGAATCAACAATTTGCTCAGGTATTAGGATTTATAGCATTGTTTTTTGCCATTGGTACTATTGTTGCAGGTATCATTGGTGTAAGTAATATCATGATTTTTGTGGTAAAGGAGCGCACTAAAGAAATCGGAATTCGAAAAGCTTTAGGAGCGACACCTAGAGTCGTGATTAGTACCATTTTATTAGAGGCTACCACGATAACGATTTTATCTGGCTTCTCTGGAATGCTTGCTGGAGTGGTTATTCTTCAGAATCTGGGAGGCAAGCTTGAAGATTATTTTATCACTAATCCTTACATCGATTTGGGTTTCGCAATTGGAGCAACCGTAATCTTAATCATTTTCGGAAGTATCGCTGGGTATATTCCCGCGAAGCGTGCTGCTCGAATTAAACCCATTGTAGCACTTAGAGACGAATAATATGCGATTTTTATTTAAAAGCGATACATGGCAAGAAATATTCAGCTCGATTAGCAAGAATCGAGTAAGAACACTCTTAACCGTTATTGGGGTGCTTTGGGGAATCTTCGTCTATATTGCAATGTCTGGTGCTGCCAAAGGTTTAGATAATGGTTTTGAAAGACAATTTGAGACGGTTGCAATGAATTCGCTGTTTGCTTGGTCCCAGTCTACGAGCAAACCTTATAAAGGTTTTCGAACTGGTCGAAGAATTCAACTTCGATTAGGAGATATTGATGTTTTAAAGAAAAGAATTCCAGAAATTCAGTACATCGCGCCACGAAATGCTACCGGTGTTTTTGGTGGAAGTCCTGCCTTGACGGTTAGAGGTCAGAAATCGGGTAGTTATAACGTGTACGGAGACTTCCCGGTATACACTAAGATTGCAACAAAGAAAATTTACGATGGCGGAAGGTTCATCAATGAAATGGATATTGAAGAGTCTCGCAGAGTTTGTGTTATTGGAGAAAGAACTAAAACCGAACTTTTTGAAGATGAAGAGGAGGCAATAGGATCCTTTATTCGAATTAACGACATCTATTTTAGAGTGGTCGGTGTGCACAAGTTTGTTCCTGGTGGAGGTTTTGAATCAGATAGCGATATTTTTATCCCTTTTACCACCTTCAATAAACTCTACAATAAAGGGGATGACGTAGACTTTATGAGCATCGCAGCCTTTGACGATGCAGATATCGTGAAAGTCGAAGAGGATGTTAAGACGGTATTAAAGTCGATTCACAACGTTGACCCAACCGATGATCGCGCTTTTGGTTCATTTAATCTTGGGGAGATTTTTGGTCAAATTCGCGGATTTGCGAACGGTTTAACCTTTTTATCTCTAATTATTGGAGCTGCAACTATTCTTGCCGGTGTTATCGGAATTGGTAATATCCTGCTGATCTCGGTTAAAGAGCGAACGAAAGAACTTGGAGTTAGAAGAGCACTTGGAGCCACTCCGGCTGAGGTGAGAAATTTGATTTTACTGGAGTCCGTTTTCTTGACCCTCGTATCCGGCTTACTAGGCATCATTTTAGGTGCTGCAACGCTGAACTTAGTTAATAATTTAACCGAAGGGAGTGATTTCCCTTATACGAATCCGACAGTTCCAATACCCTATGTGGTTGGAGCACTTGCTTTAATGGTCATTCTTGGTACACTTATTGGACTAATTCCTGCGCAGAGAGCGGTAAGTATAAAACCAATTGATGCGCTAAGAGAAGAATAATTTAATCAATACTATTACTATATAATTAAATACCTATCATGAAAAACGTAGTTAAATGGAGTGTAATTGCTGTGCTTACCTTAGGTGGTCTTTGGGCAGCCGCATTCTTTGTAAAATCGAATAGCAAGGGTGCAATTACTTATGAGTCTTTCCAGCCTTTTTACGGTGATATCGAACAAAAGACCGTAGCGACTGGTACCGTAGTTCCTGAGGATGAAGTTGAGATCAAGCCTCAGATTCAAGGAATTATCGATGAGCTCGTCAAAAAAGAAGGAGACTTTGTTCAGGTTGGTGATTTAATTGCTGTGATCAAGGTGGTTCCAAATGAGCAATCTCTTTTTGCTGCTCAAGGACGTGTAAAAAATGCAGAATTACGATTGAACAATGCTAAGCTTGAGTTTGAAAGAAACGAGGCTCTTTTTGAGCGCGGTGTTATTTCGAATCAAGATTACAATAATCTGAAACTAGCTTTTGATCAAGCAACCCAAGATTTAAAAAATGCAGAGGCCGATTACCAGATTATTAAAGAAGGTTCTGTAGGAGGCTCTTCTTCTGCAAATACCAATATTAGAGCGACTACTACTGGTACTATTCTTGAAATTCCAGTTGAAAAGGGGGATCAGGTTATTCAATCGAACTCGTTTAACGCTGGTACTACGATTGCCACTGTAGCTGACTTAACCAAAATGGTTTTTGAAGGTAAAGTGGATGAAGGAGAGGTAGGTAAGCTTAAAGTTGGTATGCCTTTAAAGGTCAGTCTTGGTGCCATTGTTGATAAAGAATTCGATGCTAGACTTCGATTTATTGCTCCAAAAGGACAAGAGGAGTCTGGTGCGGTTAAATTTAAGATTGAAGGAGATGTAGTCATTGAAGATGATTTTACCGTTAGAGCGGGATACAGTGCAAACGCATCTTTAATCTTAGAAAGAAAGGAGAATATCCTAGTTTTACCTGAAGCACTTTTACAGTTTGATAAGGCAACGGATTTACCTTATGTTGAGGTAGAGGTTGGGGAGCAAAAATTCGAAAGAAGAGATATTACCATCGGAATTTCGGATGGAATTAACGTAGAGATCCTTGACGGATTAACTGCAGATGATAAGGTAAAACAGTGGAACAAGACTGAGCCAATAAAGATTGAGAAGGAAGATGCTCCAGAACGTGGAGTGTAACAAGTACTTCTTAATTCTAAACTACAACCTATGAGATCATATTTATTACTTTTTTTAACGGTTTTCAGTATTGGAGCATCTGCTCAGGTGAAGAAGATGTCTTTGGCTGAATGCGTAGAATATGCCCTAGAAAACAATATTACAGTTGCACAGTTTGAGTTAGACCTAGAATCGGCTGAACTAGGAAATTTGGATGCCCTAGGTCAATTTCTACCACGATTGAATGGTTCGCTTTCTGTGAACGAGAGTAAAGGTTTAATTCTTGACCCACAAACTCAAACGAATGTAGCCGGTAATATTTTATCGGGGAGTATTAGCCTTTCAGCAGGATACACCATTTTTGATGGTCTTCGTAATATTAAAAGAGCGCAGAGAGCTCAAATCAATACGATTGCTAATCAGTATCGCCTAGCTAATCTTCAAGATGATATTCGTTTAAGAGTAGCTAATGCCTATTTAAGTGTAATATCATCGAAGGAGTCGCTCCGCGTTGCTGAAGCTCAATATGCGGTTACTGAGCAGGATCTAAAAAGAACGAAAGAACTAGTAGGTTTAGGAGTAGTGCCACAGGGTGATCTTTTAGAGATTGAGGCTACTGCTGCGAATCAAGAACAAGCTATTGTAAATGCTGAGGCTCGTGTTATTCTTTCGAGAATTACGCTAGCACAGCTTCTACAAATTACCGACTATGAAAACTTTGATATTGCAGATGAATCGTTTGAGGTTCCGAGTTCAGATATTTTAGATAAGACTCCCCGTCAAATTTTCAATAAAGCTTTGAGTTTTAGAAATGATATTAAATTATCAGAGGCGAATGTTTCATTGTCTGAACAAGACTTAGCAATTGCCAAAGGCGCTGCACTACCTACGCTAAACGCCTTCTTAAACTACAACACCTTTGCCAGTGATCGTTTCACGATTCAGGCTAATCCGAATGAAGATCCTAACGACCCTACGGATGATTTCAATTTAGTAAGGCCCGATTTTGTCGCTCAGTTAGAGGCCAATGATGGAATCTCTTTTGGGATGTCGATGAATATTCCGATTTTCAACGGATTCTCAACAAATAACAGCATTAAACGTGCTGAAATCGGAGTAAGAAGATCAAAGCTCCAATTCGAGCAGGCAAAACTAGATCTTGAAAACGCAGTGAATCAAGCCTATAACGATGTGAAGACTTTTGCTAAGGCTTATGAGGCGGCACAAAAGACCCTAGAAGCTAGAAAATTGGCCTACCAATATGCAAAAGAGCGTTTTGATGTCGGTCTTATGAACTCTTTCAACTTTAGTCAAGCTCAGGCGCGTTTAGATAATGCTGAGGCAAGTGTGATTCGTACTAAGTATGACTATATCTTTCGATTAAAGATTTTAGAATTCTACTTCGGCATTCCGATTACTGTACTTCAATAAGAGCAAGCCTACTATCTTTGCCTTATGGCTTGCATTATTGTATTTGATACATCAACTAAAGCATGCTCGGTTTCTCTTTACAGAGACTCCGAGCTTTTAGCTTCATGGCATAAGGTGTCAGAGGGCTATACGCATGCTGAAGAACTTCATCTCAGAATTTCGGAGATCATGCAAAAGGCTCAAGTGAAATTCAGTCAACTAGATGCCGTGGCGGTAGGTAAAGGACCTGGCTCATATACAGGATTAAGAATTGGAGTATCTTCTGCCAAAGGCCTAGCTTATGGTCTTGACATTCCTCTGATTTCAATCGAGAGTCTAGATTTAATCGTTGCGGATGTAGATACTCCAAATCAATCGATTGTTATCCCTATGATTGATGCTAGGCGTTTAGAAGCTTATGCGAAAGTTTTTATTCGAAAAGAAAATGAATTCGTCGAGTTAGAATCAACGACCAATATTATTCTTGACAGTGAAGCTTTTAAATCGCTTTTAGAAAGATATACTGATCTTTCAATACACTTTGTGGGTGATGCAGCGGTCAAAACAAGAGAATTTTTAATCTCTCATGAGCGTATCAATCAATTCACTTTTTCTCCAGAGGGTTATCCGGATACCCGATCGATTGGGCCTATACTTGAAGATTTATTCAAACAAAAAAGGTTCGAAAATGTAATCACCTTCGAACCCTTTTATTTGAAAGATTTTATGCTTACACCAAAGCGTGGGTAATTATTTCTGTGAGACCATCACACGATGTGGGAATGGTATTTCGATTCCTTCTCGATCGAAGGCCGCTTTGATATTTTCAATCATTTTGAATTTAGTTGGCCAAAAAGTCTCTGTAGTTGTCCAATAACGTATCGAAAGATTCACTGAACTATCTGCAAGCTCTGTCACAACCACCATTGCTTCTTTACCCTCCTCTGTTAGGATATTTTCATCCGCTGCACACAATTCGAGAATAAGATCTTTTGCTTTCTGGATGCTGCTATCATAACTGATTCCAATCACTAGATTTTCTCTCCGAAAACCTTCAGAACTATAGTTGGTGATTTTATCATTAGAAAGGTTTCCGTTTGGAATGATTACCTCTTGATTTCCAAAGGTGACGAGTTTGGTGTTAAAAACTGTGATCTGTTTAACGGTGCCCTCACTGCCTTGGGCTGAAATAAAATCTCCCACTTTAAATGGCTTGAAGATTAGAATAAGGATTCCACCAGCAAAATTGGATAGTGATCCTTGAAGAGCTAATCCCAATGCAAGACCGGCTGCACCTAGCATCGCTATGAGTGACGAGGTTTCTACTCCAACTTGAGTAATAACCATCACAAAAAGGAGGACCTTTAAACCATTATTAATAAAGTCCTCTAAAAAGGTTTCAAGGGTGCGATCGTAATCTTTTCTTTCAAAGAATTTAGCTACACCGATGTTGATGAGTTTGATTACCCACCATCCTACAAAACCTAGGATTAGGGCAGATACTAAATTTGGGAAAATCTCCCATAGCAAATTGATCAGCTCTTTAATGTGCTCTTCGTAATTTTTAATGGTTTGTTCGATCATAATGATGCATTTATCGGTTTGTAGTTCTTAGGATCTGTGATCGGTAATGAACAACTTCCTTCTACACATGTAAAGATAGAGGTTTGTTCTTCTGAATAACGATTTCTGAACAGATCAAGATTCGAATTGTTTTCGCTCGCGGCGATGATTCGATTAGAAACCCATGTTGAATCTAACTGGTCTGACCACTTAAAAGCCTTTTTGCCACTTATTATAGTTACCTCAAAGGGGTTTTCTAGTAATAGGGATAGGCGAAGCCAATTCGAATGGTTCTTGGGGAATTGATTCACGCGATCTCTCATTTGAGAAAGCATCGCTTGTGCCCTGGTCTTCAGATCTTCACCAAATCCTAATTGATAGAGTTTATAGAAATTAATGGCCATCACTGAATTAGATGCGCTTACAACATTGTCCTCTGTTTCTATACTTCGTCGTATGAGTTCTCGGCTATTCGCTGAGGTATAGTAAAACAGGGCGTCTTCAGAACTAAATTTTTCAATCACATACGACTTCAACTTTACGGCTGCCGTTAAGTAATTTTCATTGAAGCATAATTCATACCCTTCAATGAGTGCCGCTACGGCAAACGCGTAATCTTCTAGTACTCCGTCAAGTGTAGCTCGCTTGCCCGTATGGTTTCTTAAAAGACTGCCGTCCGCACCAATGCGGTTATATACAAAATCAACAGCCTTGATTGCGGTTTCTTTTATCGACGGATGCTCTCTGAGTGCAAATCGGTAGGCTCTACTGAGGCCTATAGCCATCATAGCCGTATTACTCAGCAATATTTTGTGATCTCGAAGGGGAAGGGATCTACTTTTTCTAACCTCTTTCAATCGCTGAATGGCTTGTTCTAGTTGCATTGAAACCTCTAATTCATCGATTCCTAGCTTAGCGGCAAGGTCTGAATTGCTTGAAGTTCGGATGAGAACATAGTTGCCTTTTTCCCAGTAACCATAGTCGTTGATGTTGTAGGCTAAAGAAAACAATTCGTAATTACTTCCAAGTTGTTGTTGTAGTTCATCCTTGGTGAAAACGTAATAGGCTCCTTCTTCAAGGATTCCTTCGGCATTTAGGGAGTCTGCATCGTATGCGGTGAAACATCCGCCAGTATCTGGATCAATAAAATGGGATCGGATGAATGCGGCTGTTTTTGCTGCGATTTCTTTAAAGAAAGGCTCCTTAAAATATTGGTATGATTCAGCGTAAAGTCCTAATAATTGTGCGTTGTCATAGGCCATTTTTTCAAAGTGAGGAATGTGCCATCGATCATCAACACTGTATCTTGAGAATCCACCGTCGATAGGGTCAAAAATACCTCCGTACCCCATCCTAAGAAGACTCGTTTTAATGAGTTCGTGTGTCTCTGCATTAGGCTTTAGACTCACGCAATGCAACAGATACTCGAGCGTATTGGGCATCATGAATTTTGGAGCGCCTTTGAATCCGCCATAAATCGGATCTAGGGCTTCTAGATAGGTCTTTATGGCAATGGAATGGTCAATAGCCTCAGGACTACTAGACTCAGAAACAATTTCAGTCATTCCTTTTAATCCTCGAGACAGTGAGGCTGCGTATTCTAGAACTCGTTCGACATCTTCGATGTAAATAGAAACGAGTTGATTCAGAGAGGCGAGAAATCGTTCTTTGGGAAGATAGGTGGCTCCCCAAAAGGGCCTCCCGTCGGGTAGACAGATAACGTTGAGTGGCCATCCTCCTGACCCAGTCATGAGTTGAAGTGCATCCATGTATATTTGATCGACGTCAGGCCTCTCTTCGCGATCCACTTTGATGGAGATAAAATGTTGTTTTAGAAAATCGGCTACTTCTTGGTCTTCAAAGCATTCTGATTCCATCACATGGCACCAGTGGCAGGCAGAATAACCAATGCTTATGAACAACAGCTTTCGTTCTTTTCTGGCTCTGTCAAGAATTTCTTGGTTGAAGGGCTTCCAGTCTACTGGGTTGTAAGCGTGTTGCAAGAGGTATGGTGAACTCTCATGCTGTAAATCATTGGCTTTATTTGAATCACTAGCCATTTACTGCGATTACTTGTCCGACCTGATCGCCAAGCATGTTTTGTAGCATGGTTTCAATACCATTTTTTAAGGTAAAAGTAGAAGAAGGACATCCGCTACAAGCTCCCTGCAGAACAACGTGTACCGCTTTGGTATCTGCATCAAATTTCTCGAAGGCGATATTTCCCCCATCTGCTGCTACAGCAGGTTTTACATACTCCTCGAGGATAGATACGATTTTAGCTTCGATACTCCCTTCTTCGAAGTTTGCCAAAGGGGCAGGAGCAGGCGCTTCTTTCGTTGGGGTACCTTCGGTTGGTTTTTTACTTGCAACCTTTTGAGTAATGACCGCTTCTTGGTCACTTGCCATGAAGTCTCTGATCAGTTCTCTTAGTTCTACGGTGATTTCATCCCAGTTTCCAATATCGTATTTGGTTACTGAAACATAATTCTCATCCATAAACACTTGTTTCACATAAGGCTTTTGAAAAAGTGCAGTGGCAAGGGGAGCATCTTTAGCTTCGTCGATATTTTTAAATTCATACAGCGCTGGTACAATAGGTTTATTCGCGACAAACTTCATCACTCCAGGGTTAGGAGTAGCTTCGGCATAAACCGTAATGGCCTGGGGACCGCCGGTGGTGGTTTCGTGCACTACAGGCTCACCTTCATTGAGGTAATCTACCAGCCGCTGAGCGACGGCGTCCTTAACATCATCCCACTCTACAATATCATAGCGCTGAATCGCCACAAAGTTACTTGCGATGTAAACCGTCTTCACAAAGGGTAATTGGAATAATTCATAGGCCAGTGGTGCATTTTTAGTGTCGTCAATGGAGGCGAATTCATAAGTGCCTTTAACTAAAAAGTGGTTGGCTTGAAACTTGAGAATTGAAGGGTGTTTCGTTGCTATTGTGGTGATGTTGTATTCCATTTTCAAAACTTTTTACAAAAGTACGAAGTGCTGAATTGTTAACCTTGCCGTATTTTCGCTAAAATTTTTGATATGAAAGCAGCAGTTTTTCCGGGTCAAGGGGCTCAATTTGTAGGAATGGGTAAAGAGTTATACGAGCAATCGGCTCTGGCTAAATCTTATTTTGAAAAGGCCAATGATATTCTTGGTTTCCGAATTACTGATGTAATGTTTGAAGGTGATGCTGAAGCATTAAAGCGAACTGAGGTAACTCAACCTGCCATTTTTATTCATTCGGTGGTTGAAGCGTTGCTTGAAGGGGATTCTTTTAACCCTAGCATGGTTGCGGGCCACTCTTTAGGAGAGTTTTCGGCTCTTGTAGCTGCCGGCGTTTTAACCTTTGAGGACGGATTGAAATTGGTTGCTCAAAGAGCTCAGGCCATGCAAGAAGCTTGTAGTTTACAAAAAGGGACCATGGCCGCTGTTTTGGGTCTTGAAGATGCTGTGGTTGAAGAAGTTTGTGACTCGATTGAAGGTGTGGTGGTTGCTGCCAATTACAACTGTCCTGGTCAATTGGTAATTTCGGGTGCTTACGAGGCTGTAGAGCATGCTTGTGAAAAGATGAAAGAAGCGGGAGCGAAGCGAGCGCTTATTTTGCCAGTAGGAGGTGCTTTTCATTCACCACTCATGGCTCCGGCGAAGGAAGCATTAGCATCAGCTATTGAAGCTACTACTTTTTCAAGTCCGAAGTGTCCAATCTATCAAAATGTAAGTGCTACAGCAGTTACCGACAGCGAACTTTTAAAAGCCCAGTTGATCGCCCAATTAACGGCTCCGGTAAAATGGACGCAGAGTGTTCAGCAAATGATTGAAGATGGTGCTACTTCATTTACAGAATACGGACCAGGGAAGGTACTTCAAGGACTCATCAAAAAAATTGATCGTTCTGCTGAAGTTGCTAGTGCATCAGAATAAGCTGATCAGATAGTAAATCGAGAATCCTCCAAGAAAAATAATACCGCAATAACTGAGTACTCTCATCACTTTGGGAGGCTTAGCTTCGAAGTCATCTGCAAAAACTAGACGGTGATTCATGTAGCCGAGTATAGGGGCAAAGACAAAAGATGCAAAGGTGGCTATACTCACCAATTTTCCCATAGAGCTAGTAAACCCAATGATCACTGAAAGATTGGATAGTGATAACCCAATTACCGCTAGGTTGAAGTAACTTTTCTTTGTCCAATTTAATCGTTGGCTCATATCCACTAAAACCCTAGCTAAGGCATCGTGTGCACTTAGACAGGTGCTGAACATCGCGGCTAATGCGGATATCGAAATTAGAACGCGGGCCCAGCTCCCTAATTGTGCCGTAAATATCTCGGTAAGTTCTTTTGCAAAGACGACTCCACTTGCGCTTAGTGCGGTTCCTGTTCCGTAGAGCGTCATAAAACCTAGGAAGAAGAAAAATACGGCGAGCAATGCCGTGATGAAATAACCTAGATTAAACTCACGAAGGGTTTCCTTTAAGCTGGGCGGCTGCGTATGCTTCTTCAACTTTTCAAGATTCCAAAGACTCACCCAGCCAGAAGCTTCGACTGCTGTAGGCATCCATCCGATCAAACTAATTAGAAATAACAGTCCTGTTTGGTCAAAGATATCGGGAGCAATGAAATTTTCTGCGGTGGCTACTTTTCCTTTTCCTAGAGCTAAGAAAACGGTAGCTAACAGGGCGATAAAGAGAATGATAACTAGATACTTCAACGATTTTTCGAGATAGGCGTATTTCCCTATGATAATCAGAAGACTGATTAGAATAAATAGAATCAAGGACATCGATTGCGTGCTTAGCCCGCTTCCTTGTCCGATGATATTTAATGTCATCCCTGCTGTTACCGAATAAAGGGCTGCCAAAATGGTAAAAGCACTAACTAGATTAACCCCAGCATAGATCCATAGATAAAATTTGGAGGTTTTTGCATATCCTTCAGTTAGGGAATGCTCTTTAACCCTTGTATATCGTACACCAAATTCGAAAAAAGGGTATTTCAAAAGGTTGGCGAGTAAGATAGGAACGACCATTAACATTCCGTAAACGGCCCCAGCCTTTGTGGATAGCACTAGGTGCGAAGTACCAATTGCCATACTAGCAAAAAGCAGCCCGGGTCCAAGGCGGTTGAAAAATCGTTTAATATCCATATCGAAAAGTGGTTAAATCTATTGAAAAATAGGGTTACTTCGTAGAGAAGTTTCATCGCATAGATCAACAGGTATGAAAAAACTCTGGTTAGTACTGTTTTTGGTGGCAGTTTTAGACTTGCTCTTTTTAGGGTATGTCTTAGGTCCCAAGGTAGAAAGACCTTCTTTCGACAAGATCTTACCAGTAATCGATATACCCCTTGAAGAAATTGATGCCTACATCGCAGAGAAAGAAGCTAGTTTGCCGGTGAAAGAAGGAAACGAATCTAGAATTATTTGGGCTGATTCTTCAAAAACAAAGACGCCAATTAGTGTTGTTTATTTGCATGGTTGGTCAGCTTCTGCCGTTGAGGGTGACCCGGTTCATCGTCAAATTGCTCAGGATTTAGGAGCTAATTTATATTTGCCAAGGCTCGCCGAACACGGGCTTTCTAAAGAAGAGGCGCTTTTAGACATCACTGCTGATGATTTGGTTGATTCGGCGAAGGAGGCCCTCAGTATCGCTCAGCTTATTGGGGATCGTGTAGTTATTGTGGCCACCTCTAATGGGGGCGCTCTAGCACTTTATTTAGCAGAATCAGTACTTGACCTAGCAGCGCTTGTACTCTACTCTCCAAACATTGAGATTTATGATCCGACGGCGAAGCTTTTAGATGACCCATGGGGCCTTGAAATTGCTAAGAAGGTGAAAGGGAGTAACTATCACATAGCGAATATGCCTGATAGTAGAAAGCCTTATTGGTATCACAAATATCGATTAGAAAGTCTACCTCAATTGCAAGCCTTTGTTTCACGAGCTATGACCCCTATGAACTTTAAGACCGTGGATGAGCCTGTGTTTTTAGGTTACTACTATAAAAATGAACAGGAGCAAGACAAGGTAGTTTCTGTACCTGCAATGCTTCGAATGTATGAGCAATTAGGTACCCTATCGAGTCAAAAGCGAAAGCAAGCTTTTCCAAAAGCAGGAGATCATATTTTGGCCAGTCCATTGGCATCAAATGATGTTGAGGGCGTGTATAGAGCGACCTATAACTTTTTAAAAGAAGTTGCTAATCTCGAGGTTGAGGCTCCTCATTAAATCCTCAACTTGCTTTGTAATTGAAATAAGAAGCTTCATTTTATTTCAATTTTGTTAGCCATATCTGGGTTTTTTGTCAAAGTTGACTATATTTTAGTACCCTTGCATCAATCAAAAATCACGAAATGGCCAGAAGACCTCAAATTGAGCGCTTTAATGAAGTAGTTAAGTCTAAGTTTCAGATCTATAATAGTCTGTTCTTAACGCTTCCTTTCCCGAGTATTAAAAACACTGCTCTATTACTTCCACTTTTTGCAGAAACTTGTAAAGAAGGCTTTGCAGCTGGACTTAGTCCCAATCAAATTGTAACGAACTTTTTTGACACCTATTTGAAAGATATTGGAGAAAAGGATCGCAATGATTTACTCTTCTCCTTTATTAAATACATCGAAAGACAGGTAGTACTTTTTGACGCTATTGAGGATGCGGGCTTCTCCTACGTGAACAATATGCATGGTAGAGGTACCCTTCGCTATATTAAAGAAGAGGCTCAGAACAATAACAAATATGAAGATCTTCTGGAGTATTTAGAGCGGTTTGCTGTTCGTGTAGTACTCACTGCTCACCCTACTCAGTTCTATCCGAATAGTGTGTTAGGTATTATTCGATCACTTTCTGCCGCTGTTAAGCGCAATGATATTGATGATATTAAGCAATTACTCGATCAACTAGGTCTTACTCCATTTTATAATAAGGCAAAGCCCTCACCACTTGATGAAGCGAATGGGCTCATTTGGTATCTAGAGAATGTATTTTATCACTCTGCGGGATCGATCGTTAATTACCTTAGAAAGAACTTCTTTGACAATAAAGTAATCAAACATCGTTTATTTGATTTCGGATTCTGGCCAGGGGGAGACCGCGATGGTAACCCGTTTGTGACCTCAGAGATTACCATGAAGACGGCTCAAACGCTTAGACATCATATCCAGCGTAATTATTACAGGGAGATTCGAGATTTAAAAACCCGATTGACCTTCAAGGGTATTCTAGAACGAGTTGAAGAGCTTGAGACAAGGATGTATCACACCTTGTTTTTTCCAGAGCTCCCATCCTTATCCCTAGAAGAATTAGAGACTGAATTACAATCGATACATCTAGAAATCAAGGAGAAACACAGTGGGTTATACGAAGATCTTGTATTAGATCTTATTCAAAAAGTGAAACTGTTCGGATATCATTTCGCTAGCCTTGACCTACGTCAGGATTCTAGAATTCATGAGGCGGTGTTTGCGGAGATTATCAATCATCCAATGGCAACTGCTCACATTGAAAATCTGCCCTCTAAACCTTATGCTGAACTGAGTTTAGAAGAGAAATATCAAGTACTCATCAGTTTAAAAGGATCGGTATCGTCAAGTTGGTTTGATGCAGATTCAATCACTGCTCAGACGATTGATTCGATCTATGTAATGAAGCAAATTCAGGCTGAAAACGGAGAGCTTGGAGCGAATCGATACATCATCAGTAATTGCCAATCGCTAGAACATTTATTGCAACTTTATGCGCTTGTTCGTATGTGTGATTGGGAGCATCCGACGGTAGATTTTATTCCTCTTTTTGAAACTATTGATGATTTAAATGCGGCTCCTCAAATTATGAGTGAATTCTATTCAATTACGGAGTATGCCGCCCATTTAGAAACTAGAAGAAATAAGCAGACAATCATGTTAGGTTTCTCTGACGGAACCAAAGATGGCGGATACCTTATGGCTAACTGGGGAATCTATAAGGCTAAGGAGGCACTTAGTAAGGTTTCTACAGAGAATGGTATATCAGTTGCCTTCTTTGATGGTAGAGGAGGTCCTCCTGCTCGCGGAGGGGGTCGCACTCACGAATTTTATGCTTCGATGAGTGAGGATATTCAGGCTGATGATATTCAACTAACCGTTCAAGGACAAACGATTAGCTCTAATTTCGGAACTTTAGAGTCTTCCCAATATAACCTCGAGCAATTACTTAGTTCAGGTATTAAAAATCAATTGACTAATAAAGGCCAGAACAATTTAAGTGACTCTGATCGCGCCACTATTGAAGAATTGGCTGAATTAAGCTACCAGGCCTACCAAGCCTTCAAAGCGCACGATAAATTCTTACCCTATCTACAAGAAATGACCACGCTACCTTATTATGCGAAGACAAATATTGGTAGTCGTCCCGCCAAGCGTGGAGGTAAAAAGGAGTTAGCTTTTGAGGATCTTCGCGCCATTCCATTTGTAGGTAGTTGGAGTCAGTTGAAACAAAATGTTCCCGGGTTCTTTGGAGTAGGAACGGCACTTCAAGCGTTCAAGGATAGCGGTAGATTCGATCATGTTCAATCACTATACAAGAGCAATGCTTACTTCAGAACACTGATTGCAAATTCTATGATGAGTCTTACAAAGTCCTTCTTTGATCTCACTTCCTATATGTCTGAAGATCCTGTCTATGGAGATTTCTGGAAGCTGATTCATCAGGAGTACCTCAAGTCTAAGGAATTACTTCTTGAGCTGACCGGTTTTGAACAGCTCATGCAAAATGAAAAGGCAGGTAAGGCTTCGATTGAAATCAGAGAAGGTATTGTTCAGCCCCTACTTACCATACAGCAGTATGCACTCAATAGAGTTAGTAAAACCACGAATAGCGATGAAAAGCAGCTTTTTGAGAAGATGGTTACTCGCTCGATGTTTGGTAATATTAACGCTAGTCGTAACTCGGCGTAAGGGTCTTACACTCACCTGGTATTTTGTGATATTTTCAATTTCTTTTTAGAAAGAGTTGTTTATTCCAGATGCCCATCTCATATTTGCAGCGTTCATTCACATGATGTAATTGTTATCAAGAAAGGTGAAGGGAATAGACCCTATGAAGCCTTAGCAACCCTCGTTCTTCGAGAAGGTGCTAAATTCTACCCCAATTGGGAGAGATAACGATGCTAAGCCACTTTGGCTACCCATCTTTTCTTTTTAGCAGTTGCCTCATTATTATTTAACCTAAAAAAAATTACATCGTAATGAGTGCACAACACCAATTCGCCACTAGCGCATTAACCGCAGGGCACAATCTCAATCAGCATGGTAAAACAGTAGCCGTGCCCATTTACCAAACCACGGCTTATCGATTTGATTCTTCAGATCATGCTGCCGCATTATTCAATCTTAGTGAAGCAGGTAATATCTATACCCGCCTTACCAATCCTACCAATGCTATTCTAGAGGAACGTCTCGCGGCTCTTGAAGGAGGAATTGGAGCCGTAGTAACTGCTTCGGGAACCTCTGCCGTTGCAACAACCCTTCAGGTGTTATTGAAGCAGGGAGATCACATCGTAGCGTCAAACAGTGTCTATGGGGGTACGTATAATTTACTAGCGGTAACCTTGCCAAGATTAGGGATTACTACCACTTTTGTTGACCCATCAAAGATTCAAAACTTTGAAGATGCCGTAACAGAGAGTACGCGTGCGGTTTTTCTTGAATCGATTGGAAATCCAAAGTTGGATATCCTTGACATCGAGGCCATCTCTTCGGTAGCCAAAAGACACCAAATTCCTCTAATAGTCGATAACACGGTTCCTACCCCTGCATTATTAAACCCAATAAAATACGGAGCGAATATTGTAATTCATTCTCTCACTAAGTATATCAATGGGAATGGTACTGCATTGGGTGGAGTGATCATTGACGCTGGAACCTTTGACTGGTCTAGTGGAAAATTTGATGAGTTTACTACTCCTTCACCCGGATACCACGGTCTAGTTTATCACGATGCTTTAGGAGCCGCAGCATTTATTACTAAGGTACGAATCGAAGGGCTAAGAGATTTCGGAGCAGCGCTGAGTCCGCTAAACGCATTTCAAATTATTCAAGGATTAGAAACCTTAGATATAAGAATCAAAAAACACAGCGAGAACGCCTTAGCACTTGCTGAATGGCTGGCTGCAAGACCCGAGGTGGAATGGGTAAATTATCCAGGTCACAAAAACTCTAGAGAGCAAATCTTAGCTGAGAAATACCTTCAAAAAGGAGCTAGTGGTTTACTTACCTTTGGATTAAAGGGAGGTTTCGAGGCAGCAAAAAAGGTAGCAGATGCGACGTTAATATTTAAAATTGCAGCAAATTTTGGAGATTCGAAATCGATCATTGTGCATCCGGCTTCTACCACACACCAGCAGTTAACTGACAAGCAGCAAGAAACCACTGGGGTCACACCAGAGCTTATTCGCTTATCCGTTGGCCTAGAAGATCTTCAAGACCTAAAAACAGATTTAGAACAAGCCTTTCTAGCTTAAGAAAGTATATTAGTGTATGTTACGTTCGATTGAGATTAGTGATTTCGAAACTGTGAATAAAAGGGTTCTTGATCCTTTTCCACTGAGCTACGAAGTTTTCGGTAGGCCCTTAGGGTCAGCACCGCTAATTTTGGTCGGCCACGCGCTTACTGCCAACTCTAGTCTGACCGGAGACAAGGGTTGGTGGGAGCCCATCGTGGGTTCAGCTAAGGCTATTGATACAGATCGTGCTACCGTACTTTGTTTTAATATACCCGGTAATGGGTATGACGGATTTTTCTTTGACGCAGATATTCAATTAACCGCAACCGACATCGCACGTATTTTCATCACCGGTCTAGAAAGTTTATCGATTTCAGAAGTAGCCCTTTTTGTTGCTGGATCTGTCGGCGGTGGAATTGCCTGGAGTATGGTAGCGCAAAATCGCATTCATTTTAAGCGTTTTGTTCCTATCGCAACGGATTGGAAATCTACCGATTGGGTTATTGCCCATTGTCACATTCAAGAGCGTCTGTTAGAAGAAGAAACCGAATGGGGTCTAAAACTTGCTCGTCAACATGCCATGCTTACTTACCGAACGCCGCAATCCTTCGATTCGCGCTTTCAGCGCGAAAGAAAAAGCTCTAATTATGCGGTAGAATCTTGGCTTGACTATCACGGAGATGCCCTTACCTCTCGCTTTCATGCTAGAGCCTACCGACATCTGAATCAAATTCTAAGACAGATTGACGCCGTACCCGAAGATCACACCTTTGAATCTGTTTTTGCTCCAGTGAAAACAGAATTTTATGTGGTCAGCATTACCTCTGACTTACTTTTCATTCCTACAGAAGACGATAAAACCGTCAATTCACTTCGATCTCTAGGAAAACCTACCGATCACTTTAAAATTTACTCCCTTCATGGCCATGATGCCTTCCTTATCGAACACGATCAAGTGGCAGCAGTAATCAAGGGTATTTGGAGCCAAGCTAAGGAGTTGAGAGAGGCTTAACTATCGGCAAAAGGTTGGCAGAAAAGCTTTTGAAAACAAAAAACCCCTTGATAATCAGATGATTAAAAAGAGGCTTTGTACTCGAGGCGGGACTTGAACCCGCACGACCGCAATGGTCATTGGATTTTAAGTCCAACGTGTCTACCAATTCCACCACTCGAGCCTTCGTTAGACAAGTCTAACTGTTTCAAAAAAAAAGCTGCGATGTTCGCAGCATTTTGAGCGAAAAACGGGGTTCGAACCCGCGACCTCAACCTTGGCAAGGTTGCGCTCTACCAGCTGAGCTATTTTCGCATGATGTTAAGAACATATCCTAGAATATCTAGGGGATGCAAATTTAGAATATTTCTTCAAATTCAAAACATTCTCTTGTCAAAAAAAAGAGGTCTTATAGCTTTCCTAATCGTTTTTTGATCGATTCTAGGGTAACCAAGGCTTCTACAGGGGTTAAGGAGTTTACGTCAATATCCATCAATTCTTCCTTGATTTCTAGCAAAACGGGGTCGTCTAATTGGATAAAACTAAGTTGCATTTCTCCAGAGTTACTAGATAGGGTTGCCTGTTTTTCTTGACGATCTCCGCTTTTTTCTAAGTTTTTAAGAACTTTTTGAGCTTGTTGTAAAAGAGTTGCAGGCATTCCAGCCATTTTAGCGACATGAATTCCGAAGCTATGTTCTGATCCGCCTGGTAATAGCTTTCTTAAGAATAGCACATGGTCTTTACTTTCCTTCACTGCCACGTGATAATTTTTGACTCTTTCGTAAGAGTCTGTCATTTGATTCAATTCATGGTAGTGTGTGGCGAAAAGAGTTTTGGGTCGATCCTTGCTCTCGTGTAAGTAAGTGGCAATAGCCCAAGCAATGGATATTCCGTCATAGGTGCTGGTACCACGTCCTATTTCGTCCATTAGAACGAGACTCCTTGGGCTTAAATTATTGATGATCGCGGCAGTCTCATTCATTTCGACCATGAAAGTCGATTCGCCCTTACTGAGGTTGTCACTAGCACCGACACGTGTGAAAAGTTTGTCGGTGATCCCCATTTCTGCATCGCTTGCGGGAATAAATGACCCTGACTGGGCCAAAATTACACACAGAGCGGTTTGACGTAGGATCGCTGACTTACCGCTCATATTAGGCCCGGTAATCATCATGATCTGTTGCTTTTGATCATCTAATAATACATCATTCGCGATATAGCTTTGATCATGGGGTAGACGTTGTTCAATGACAGGGTGTCTGGCTTCCTTTATCGATAGAGTAAAGGAATCGTTTAGCTTTGGTCGATGGTAGTTATAAGCTTTTGCGATGTAGGCAAAGTTCGATAGACAGTCAATACTTGCAATTTCATTAGATAATTGCTGCATTGAACTAATATTAGGCTGTAGGTCTTCAACAAGCTGGGAATAGAGCTCTTGTTCTAAGATCTGAATTCGCGCCTCTGCCGAAGAGATCTTACTTTCATATTCTTTGAGCTCTTCTGTGATATAGCGTTCTGCATTGACAAGGGTTTGTTTTCGAATCCACTCTTCAGGAACCTTATCCTTATGGGTGTTTCGCACCTCGATATAATATCCGAAAACGTTATTTGATGCAATTTTTAAAGAGGTGATTCCTGTTCTTTCGATTTCTCTTTCGAGTAATGCATTAAGGTGATCATGTCCTTTTTCTGACAGTGATCGTAGCTCATCGAGTTCTTCGCTTACTCCGGTTCTAATCACACCTCCCTTTGAGACTAGTACTGGAGGGTTTTCTTCTAAACGTGAATCGAGTAATTCGGTGATAGCGGTTACTGTCTGATCATCAATAGAGGAGTGATAAGAATTAGACTCTAAGAGTGTTGATAGTTCTAAGACGTTGTGCAAAGATGAGGACAGTGCTTTAAGCTCTTTAGGATGTACACGTGCTGCTGCAATTCGTGCTACCACTCGTTCAATATCAATGCATTTAGATAAAGTAGAGCGAACCGATTCAAAAAGATTTTCTTTCTGCAGCTCTGAAACTTTTTGGTGGCGCTTTTCGATATGCTCTCGATCAGTAAGGGGTAGGCCAATCCATCTTTTTAGAAGTCGACCGCCCATGGCTGTCTGTGTATGATCGATGATGTCAATTAATGCGGTTCCTCCCGGTTGTAGCGGATGAAAGAGTTCTAAATTGCGAATACTGAAATGATCTAGCCAAAGTGTACCGTCAGGGCTAATTCGTCGAATGGTCTGGATGTGTCCTAGTTTGTCATTTCGAGTTTCACCTAAGTAGTGAAGAATGGCTCCTGCACTAATGATACTATCAACCTTATTGTCTAAGCCAAAACCAGTGAGATTATGGGTTTTAAAGTGAGACAACAGTTTTTCATTAGCGAAGCTCTCACTAAAAATCCAAGATTCTAAAGTAAATAAGGGTTTGCCTTGAAGGGATTCTTGAAGTTGGTTTCGCTGAGGCTTTGAAATAAGAATTTCAGAAGGATTAAATTGAGTTAATAATTTTAGAATGTAAGATTCAGAACCTTCAGCGACTGAGAATTCACCGGTTGATACATCGGCTAACGCCAATGCATAATTCTTCTCGCCTTTATAAATAGCGGCTAAAAAATTGTTTGTCTTCGAATCGAGTAGCTCACTTTCATAAGTGACTCCTGGAGTGATGATTTCTGTGATTCCTCTTTTTACGATTCCTTTGGTTTGACTCGCGTCTTCTAACTGATCACAGATAGCCACTCGTTCTCCGGCCTTCACTAGCTTATACAAATAGGTGTTTAAGGCGTGATGCGGAAATCCAGCGAGTGGAGTTTGGTCACCTCCATTGTTTCGAGCAGTGAGAACAATCCCCAGTATTTTGGCTGTTTTTTCAGCATCAGAACCAAAGGTTTCATAGAAGTCTCCAACTCTGAATAGAAGTAGTGCGGTAGGATGCTTTGCTTTTATTGCATCGTACTGTTGCATCAGTGGGGTAGTGCTCTTTTTGTTTTTTGCCATAGCTTTGTCGAAAATATGAAAACTCCCTTTATTAAAACCGAAAATCAGGCATTAGGTCGACCCGATATCGATACTTTTAAGTCGATCGATAAACGTTTTGTAGTTGTACTTGATGAGGTTAGAAGTGCCCATAACGTAGGATCTATCTTTAGAAGTTCTGATGCCTTTCTAGTTGAAGAGTTAATGTTATGTGGAATTACGCCAACTCCACCGAGTAAGGAAATACGTAAAACAGCTCTGGGAGCTGAGCAAAGTGTAGCATGGAGTAAATGGCCTTCAACTCTAGAAGCTATCGACGAGTTAAAGAAGCAAGATTATCAGATATGGGCGATTGAACAGGCTTCCTCAGCCAC
>JAAZVY010000044.1 GCA_018623195.1 Flavobacteriaceae bacterium
AGGATTTTGATGAGGTATGATGACTATGTTTTGAGGGGTTTCTAAGTACTCTGATAGTCCAGCGATCGTTAATAAACTCATAACTTCGAAGATACAATTAATTTGATTTTAACTTGCTACTTTTAAAGATGCTTTAAGGCGTTCTAAATCGTTAATTGATGATTAAAAAACTTCCTTACCTAGTTCTTTCTTTATTCGTTTCATGCGGTCAGAATCCAAAGTCTGAAAGCAATGAAAGTCTGGTTTTTGTTGAAAAAATACAGCACTATTCGAGCCGTATCGCCTTTGGATCCTGTAATAATGCTTACGCACCTAATAAACTTTGGGATGATGTTTTATTGGCACAGCCAGAAGCATGGATATGGGGTGGCGATATAGTATATGCCGATAGCGATGATTTTGAAACGATCGAGAAACATTACCATCGTCAATTAGAAAATAAGGAGTACAAGCGATTAACAGAGTCTACGAAAATTCTTGGTACCTGGGATGACCATGATTATGGTATGAATGATGGAGGGGTTACTTTCTCTGCAAAAGCTAAGAGCCAGGAAGCTTTCCTAAATTTTCTAAAGGTGGGCCAGAACGATTTAAGACGAGATCAGGAAGGAGTATTTTACTCTGAACAAATCTCAACAGAAGGACATGTAGTAGAAGTTATTCTTTTAGATACTAGATATTTTCGATCTGACTTAACCCAAGGGACAGAGGGTAGACGTTACGATCCCAATTATGATGAAACAGCTACTATGTTGGGTGATGCTCAGTGGAATTGGCTTTCTCATCGATTAACCACCAGCACTGCTGATCTTATCTTGCTTGTATCGAGTATTCAGTTTTTGTCAGCGGAGCACGGCTATGAAAAATGGCAAAATCTTCCTCACGAACGAGAGCGCTTAATTTCACTATTAAACCAGGTAGATCAGCCAGTTATGGTTTTATCTGGTGATCGTCACATCTCTGAATGGTCTGTGCTCAAAACCGAAGACAAAGAGATTATTGATTTTACTTCGAGTGGTCTTACGCATTCTTATGAAAACTTCAGTGGAGAACCTAATGCACTTCGAAAGGGTGAAGTTATTTCGGTACCTTCTTATGGACTTCTTGATATCGATTGGAAAAAAGGAGTGGTTACCGGTAGAATGATCGGCAATGGTAATGCAGTTTTACAGGAGCATTCTTTTAAGTTCTAATTTTACCTACTTTTGCAGAAAATTTTAAAGAAAATCCATGTCTGGAACTAGAACTTTTACAATGATTAAGCCAGATGCTGTTAAAGCAGGTCACATCGGGGCTATTCTAGAACGTATTAACGCTGCAGGTTTTCGCATTGCTGCGATGAAGTATACGCAGTTAAGTAAGCGCGATGCTGAACTTTTCTATGCGGTACATGCTGAGCGTCCGTTCTATGGAGAATTAGTTGAATTTATGAGTAGCGGGCCTATCGTCGCTGCTATCCTTGAAAAAGACAACGCGGTTGAAGATTTCAGAATTTTAATCGGATCTACCAACCCTGCAGAAGCTGCAGAAGGTACTATTCGCAAAGCCTTTGCTAAATCTATTGGTGAGAACGCGATCCATGGTTCGGATAGCGATGAGAATGCTGCTATCGAATGCGCATTTCACTTCTCTGGAAGAGAAATCTTCTAGGTTGTCAAACCAGTAATATCGACTTTATATAATCGCCATTTAGTGCTTCATTGTACATGGCGATTATTTTTTTTCTACCAAACAGTAGTTCTTCTCGCAGGACTGCTGAGCTCAAGTACACTTTTAGTACTCCTTTAGAGAATTGAACATTTTTAGTGTAATTAGCCACGCCGGGTCCCATAATCTCTGGCCATAGTCTAATCACCTCTGCCTCTGTAAGACCTTTCTCTAGTTTATTGGTCTCTATAAACTGCCTGAGTACCTCGCTAAGACTTTGTTCTTTGTCTTTTCTCATTCTAGGTGATGAATTACATAGGGTCTGCCGGTTGCTTTTACTACTTCCTCTGTTCTACTGCTATTCGTGTCACTAATGAATAATTGACCAAAGAAATCGTTTTCAACAAGTGCCACTAAACGCATCACTCGCTGATCATCTAATTTATCAAAGATATCATCTAACAGGACGATCGGTTTTTGATTTTTTTGATTTTTAAGAAAGGCATACTGAGCAAAGCGCAGGGCAATTAAAAAGCTTTTCTGCTGACCTTGACTTCCGAATTTTTTGATGGGGTAGCCATTTAAAAGCAACATCAAGTCATCTTTATGTATTCCGGCTGAGGTATATTGTACTAGGCGATCTTTGGAAAGACTCTGTTCAAGAAGCGTTTTAAAATTGGTTTTTAGCAGTTCAGAATCATATTTAATCTCCACAATCTCACTCTCTATAGGGCTGATTGCTTTGTACTGTTCAACGAAGTATTCAGAGAAATAGTTTAAGAATTGGTTTCTCTTCTCAAAGATGATACTACCATTTTCAACGAGTAATTCATCGTATAAGGCAAGGGTGTCCTTCTGAAAAACATTGTTTTTTGAGAAGTATTTTAATAGAGAATTTCTTTGACTTAAGGCCTGATTGTATTTGAGTAGTGCGTTTAAATAGCTTGAATCTGATTGAGAAATAATACTGTCGATGAATTTTCTCCTAGTTTCACTGCCTTCTGAAATAAGGTCTCGGTCGGCAGGTGAAATAATGACCAACGGAATTTTTCCAATGTGATCGCTGATTCGATCGTAGGTTTTACCATTGAGTTTTACGGTCTTTTTGGTGCCCTTTTTGAATCCGATGAAAAGATCGAGATCTTTCTGGTCGATCTTGAATTTACCTTCTAATGTGAATAATTCGGCACCATGTCTAACGTTTTGAGTGCTTTGAGGATTGAAGTAGCTTTTGGTAAAAGCTAAGTGATAAATAGCATCTAGAATAGTGGTTTTACCTGCGCCATTCCTACCAACCAAGCAATTTATTGACGAATCAAAATCGAATTGATCGGCTTCGAAATTCTTATAGTTGATTAGGGATAGATGTTCTAGATACATAGTTAAAAATGGATGGTAAAAATAAGCATTGTTACCCAGTCGGTAGATTATGATAAAAATTCTATTTTTGCCCCACTAATATAATAGTATACCATGGCGAGTTATCAGCGAAGAGGATATAAGAAATCAGTTAAGGCCGTTGAGTCTAACGAAGAAGTTGTAGATCAGAACAGTCAAACAGCTGAGGTTTTTTCAGCATTAGATTCAGGGGCATCTCGATCTGAGGAGTGGTTTAGAAAAAATCAGAAAATTATTTTAGGCTTGATCATTGCGATTGCAGTGGTAGGTATTGGAAGCTTTGCCTACAATGAGTTTATTTTAGCTCCAAAGGAGCGCGAAGCAGCCAATGAATTATACTATCCACAGTCTTATTTCGAACAATCTACTCAACCGGGTGTTGCAAAAGATTCTCTGTTAGGTCTTGCACTAAATGGTGCTCAAGGAAAATATGGCTTCGTTGATATCATCAATAACTATTCGGGTACTAAAGCAGCTAAATTAGCTTCTTATGGTGCAGGAATGTCTTACCTGCAGTTAGGTCAGTATTCTGAAGCGATTGCTACTCTAGAAGAGTTTTCTTCGGACGATGCGATCCTATCTGCTTTAGCTAAAGGCGCTATCGCAGATGCTTATGCTGGTTTAGAGCGTTACTCTGATGCACTTGCAGCTTACGAGTCTGCTATTAATCAGGATACCAATGACTTTACTACGCCGATGTTCTTGCGAAAAGCCTTATTCATGGCTTTAGAGGTTAATGAAACCGGCAAGGCACTGAAATATGCAAAGCGTTTAAAGAAAGAGTATACCGGTAACACTGAGGCGTCGGGAATCGATGCGATTATCGGAAACCTGGAGTAAGAGTGGCTACGGCACATCATCACTTATCAACTTACGATTCATCTAAGGTTCCTTCGGGTGAGGGGAAACGGTTTGCCGTTATCACTGCAGACTGGAATGAAGAAATAACTCATGCGCTTAGGGATGGTTGTCTTTCGACATTAGCTGAACACAAAGCGGAAGCCATTGATCAGATTGCTGTTCCTGGTGCGGTCGAGCTTACCTATGCCGCGTCTAAATGTGTAAAAGCTGAGAAGTACGACGCAGTTATCGTTATTGGTTGTGTGATTAGAGGTGAAACGGCGCACTTTGATTTTGTTTGTCAATCCATTACCCAGGGCATAACTGAACTCAATCTAAAAGGAACTACACCAGTAATATTCTGTGTATTAACCGATAATCATATCGACCAGTCAAGAGCTCGAAGTGGAGGTAAGCACGGCAATAAGGGTGTTGAGGCAGCGATCGCTGCTCTTCAAATGTCTGAAGTTTAACTTCGGGTTCATCGATTCTTAGTATCTTTATTCTATGGCATTTCTAAAGATGAAATCGCATAAGAAATTCGGATACCAGCCTCGTTACTACAAGGGGGAGGGTTCTCCTTTTAAGATGGAACATCGTTTCGATGCGTTTCGTAGTACAGCCCAGCCTCCGAGAGGTTTAAAAAACAAATTTTTTTGGGCTATCGATGATCTTAAATCGGGTGGAGAGTCCAAAAAAAGCAACCGATTGGTTTTAACCATAGCTCTAATTTTAATCTTTTTCTTTTTAGTCATTATTGACTTTGATCTAAGTATTTTCACTAGTCGTGCCTGAAATTTTTAAGCTTCCAGAACATGTAGCCAATCAGATAGCCGCAGGGGAAGTTGTACAACGTCCGGCCTCAGTGGTTAAGGAATTGCTTGAAAATGCGGTTGATGCGGGGTCTACGAGTATTACTTTGGTTATTAAGGAATCAGGTAAGGAATTAATCAGTGTCATTGATAATGGAGTAGGTATTGATCAAGACCAGTTAGAATTGGCCTTTGAGCGCCATGCGACTTCTAAAATTCGATCTGCAGAAGATTTATTTACCTTAAGCACAAAAGGGTTCAGAGGAGAAGCATTAGCAAGTATTGCAGCCATTGCCCAAGTTAGTTGTAAAAGTAGGGTTCAAGGTTCAGAAGAGGCTTTTGAATACACGAATCATGGCGGACAGTCTTACGATATTAAGGAAGTCGTCGCTGAAGTAGGCACCACCATTTCTGTAAAACATCTTTTTTTCAATATACCGGCTCGTAGAAACTTCTTGAAGTCAAATTCAGTAGAATTGAAGCATTGTATCGATGAGTTTCAGCGGGTAGCGCTTATTCATACCGATATTCATTGGAAGATGTATTCTGATGATCAAGTCTTATTTGATCTTCCATCATCTAATTTATTACAACGTATCGGCCATGTTTTCGGATCGAAATACCCTGAGCGTGTTGTACCTATTAAGGAGGCTACCGAAGTGGTTAAAATTTCGGGATACGTTCAAAAACCTGAGTTTGCCAAAAAGTCCCGACAAGAACAATTCTTTTTCGTAAATGGTCGTTATGTGCGTCATTCTTATTTGCACAAGGCAGTGATTAAGGCCTATGAGGGTCTTTTAAACAACGATTATCAACCCGGATACTTTATTTTTCTAGAGGTAAACCCATCGATGGTTGATGTTAATATACATCCGACCAAAACCGAAATAAAACTGGTTGATGAGTTCGAGATTTTCACTCTATTGCAAGCTACTGTTCGCCATGGTTTGGGGCAATTCAGAGTCAATGCGACCATTGATTTTGATCTCAATCCAGATTATCAGGTAGATTATCGATCTGAGCAGTCTTATTCTCCTAACCGCATGCCTAAAGTTCAAGTTGATCCCAGCTTCAATCCATTTGTGTCAGTAGATGCTAACGATGCTTTAGGATTTAGTCAACTCGTGGTAGAAACTGAAGCCGAGCAGACCACTTTTTCTGACGATTTTAAAGGAGACACGATAAGCTTTGAGTCTTCACATTCACCTATTCAACTCGACACGAAATATCTCGTAATAGCTAGGGATACCAAACTAGTATTAATCGATCAGTATAGAGCTCATCAACGTGTAATTTATGAACAATTATTGGCGGCAATGACCGTTGAGGTATCTAATTCTCAGCAATGGTTATTTTCTGAAGAGATCGAGCTAAACCCTTCGGAGCGCAACCAGTTTTCACAAATTGAAGATCAGTTAAGAGATCTAGGCTTTGCTATGAGTTTAACAGATCATCAGCTCACCTTAAGTGGTGGTCCTGAATTTTTAGACACTCCTAATGCTCTTAAGCTTTTCAAGGAGCTTCTAAATCTTTCGCAGGATAAGCATTCTTTAGAGAGCTTTTCTACTGCTGAGTTATCGGCTAGAATTTTGTCTCGAAATATGGCGATTCGATCGGGGGTGAAGCTCTCGCCTGAACAAATGAGAAAACTTTTAGAAGATCTAAATTTGTGCAAAGAACGCGAATGGTCGCCAGATCAGAAACTAATTTTTAGGTTGATCGATGTTCAAGAAATTGCACGTAAATTCTAGGCTATGCTACAACAAATGACTCCCGCTGTACGTGGAATACTGATCGCTAATGTGTTGTTCTTTATACTGACACTGAGCTTAGGCGACTTTATGTATGGTAGATTCTCCCTTTGGTTTATGGAGAACCCTAGATTTGGCTTTTGGCAGTTTGCCACCCATATGTTCATGCATGGAGGTTTTGCTCATATACTCTTTAATATGTATGCGGTAGTGGCCTTTGGAACACCACTTGAACGTCAATGGGGTCAAGAAAAATTCATCTTCTTTTTCTTCTCTGCTGGCTTAGGAGCAGCGTTTTTACACACGGGTGTAAATTACATTTATTTCAATAGTGCCGTTGAAGCGATTGTTGACTCCGGAATATCTAGAGTACAACTATTTGAGGCTTTAACCTCTACCTCAGGGGTAAACTTAAGTTATATTGAACGTGGTGTTTCTTACGAAGTAGCAGAACAGTTGAGGTCTGCGTTTTACACCCCGGCAGTAGGAGCTTCAGGAGCTGTTTACGGTGTCTTAGTTGCTTTCGCCTTTATGTATCCCAATGCTCGTTTGATGCTGCTGTTTCTGCCATTTCCTATTAAAGCGAAATACTTTGTGCCCCTGATTATTCTAGGGGACCTTTATTTTGGTATTACCAATCAAAACACCGGTATCGCTCACTTTGCTCACATTGGTGGTGCATTATTAGGCTATATTATGATGTGGTACTGGAGCCGAAATTCATTTAACAATCACCGTTGGAACTAATGGAAAACCTGCGTTATCGATGGAATTTGATGAGCAGTTTTGATCGTTTCATTGCGATTCAAGTGCTCGTGTTTTTGGTGATCTCGATTTTAGGTGTGATAGGATTGCCTCTAGACCGTTGGTTGGTTTTAAGCTCGTCATTAACCACCTTATTGTTTCAACCTTGGAGCCTAATTACCTATAGTTTTATTCATGCAGATCTTTGGCATCTGATATTCAATATGCTTTGGCTATACACCGCGAGTCGTTATTTTTTAACGCTCTTCGACACTGCACGGTTATTTACGGTTTACTTCTTGGGTGTATTCTTTGCCGGACTTATTTTTCTATTTTCTTACTCCCTTTTTCTAACCTCTAGCGCCTATCTAGTTGGTTCTTCGGCTGGGGTCATGGCGGTGCTCATATTTATTGCTACCTATACTCCGAATCAGCCCATTAGAATTTTCATTTTCAATATTAAGTTGTGGCAGCTCGGAGCCTTTTTTGTTGTGATTGATTTACTACAATTAACCTCGGGGGTCAATTTTGGTGGTCGCTTAGCCCACCTCGTTGGGGCGGGAATTGGTTATTTTATGGCGAGCCAATTATTAAAAGGAGTGGAGATTGCTGATGGTTTACAGAATTATTTCAGACAAGGATTTCGATTCAATTTTACACGTAAAAAGCCATCCTTTAAGGTTTACAAAAACAAAAAACGAGCCAGCGCTGAGCCCCTATCTGATCAAGAGAAGATTGATACTATTCTAGACAAAATCAGTGCGTCAGGTTACGAAAGCCTTTCTGCTGAGGAAAAAGAGTACCTCTTTAGAAAGGGGCAGAAATAGAAACCTGTCTTAGGTAATCTAGGCCATGTCTTGGGCCTAGATTGAACAATAGATCAATAGCCGATAGATTGCTGAGAAACCCTGTGCGCTCTTCAAAAACCTGTGGATATCCTTTTTCTTCTATTACCCCTGTATCACCTTTGCATAAGACTAAATGACGAAGATCTAACACCTCTGGGGTTGATTCGATTCTTTGATAGGATTCAGTAAATCGATCAGGGAATGCGATTCTAAATTGATCGCAGAGATACTTGGTGATTTTGAGGTTGTGATCAAATAGATCTACTGCACTGCTTTGGAATAATTCTTTGAACTCTCGCTCAAAAAATTCAAAATAAGGTGAAGTTCTATAAGCTGTAGTAATACTTTTTAGATGCTGTTTGTTCCAGTCAAAAACTGCTTCACTTTTAACTTCACTGTAGCGCTGTCGAATGTTCTTCTGATGTTTTACAGGTAGGCTAAGATTTAGTTTTCCTTGATCTGTCGCTATAGAGCATCTACTTCGATAGGTTTGTTTTTGAAAATTATCGTGTTTTTCAAAGACAATTTTATCCCCGTATTGAGCTATCGCTGCAAGACTTTGGGTCGTTAGAAAATAGGAGGGATGCAGAAGTACAGCTTTCAACATGTTAAGCCTTTTTTCGCTTTCTCACTGCTTTAAAACCAAAATAGCCCACAAGACCGAGAACAAATACCCATAGATAAGACTGAGGTTGTCCAGGTCCTTTTACGGTAGTAAAGAATCGATCCCATCGAGGTTTCATTTTAAATAAACCATCGTTGAAATGGTCCCAACTCATCCAAATAAAAATAGGTTTACCTAAGATATGGTCCTCGGGAACAAACCCCCAAGTTCTGCTGTCCTCAGAATGGTCTCTATTATCACCCATCATCCAATAGTAATTCTTGGTAATAGTTACTCGTTCACTTGGGCTACCATTTAGTACAAATTCGCCATCTACTAGTTCGATGCTATTCCCTTCGTATTCAGTTAAAAGCTTCTTATAGATCGGATAAGTGGTTAAATTCAATTCGATTTCATCGCCTTCTTTGGGTAGGTAAATCGGTCCGAATTGATCTTCATTCCATGTATATTGGTCGTTTTGCGGAAATATATTGTAACCGCTGACCCCTTTCGGTGTTAAATCCATAGAAACACTATCGATACTCGGATGCTGCGATAGCAATTCTGCTCCAGCTAAAGTTAAATTAGCGGTAATCTCAGTAGATAAGGGCTCTTTAAGAGCAATTCGATTTTCTCTTAAAACAGCGACAGGAATTCCATCCCCCGTGGTATAAAGTTCAATGTTTCCTTCAGCGGTTTGATTGACCCCAATCAGATGTGGAACAAGGGCATTGTACTGATCTTGAGTCAGGCTTTCAGCAATAAACTTTCGACTAAAGTCATCGGCATCGGCTCGGGTCAATAGGTTAGGAGATACTCCTTTTGAACTGTAGACTTTATGATTGTACATGGGTTTTGCACGCTCATCAAGTTCAAGCTGAACGCCATTGATATAGACAAATCCGTCAATGATTTCCAGGGTATCCCCAGGTGTTCCTACGCAACGCTTAACGTAATTTGATTTTTTATCTATGGGCTTTTTGACTCCTTTTTCTTTCACAAAGAATTGTCTCACGGTATCCGCTGGCCAGTTAAATACAACGATGTCATTCTTTTTCACCTTTTCAATACCGGGAAGTCTTAAATAGGGG
>JAAZVY010000096.1 GCA_018623195.1 Flavobacteriaceae bacterium
CCTCGGTGTGATCCATAACTAATCCTCCGAGGGTTTCATACTGTTCCTCTTCTGGCAGATTGAGCTTATAGGTCTGATTCAAATAGTCCACTTCTAGCCTTCCCGAAAACCGATAGACGCCCTCTTCTACCGTTTCTTCGATAAGCTCACTAACATCGTGTTCATCTTCGATTTCGCCGAACAATTCTTCGACGATATCCTCTATAGTTAGAATTCCAGAAGTACCACCATATTCATCTAAAACCACCGCCATACTTCTTCGCTTTTTGGTGAGCAAGTTCAAAATATCGTGAATAGGCATGGTCTCTGGAACGTATTCAACCGGTTTGAGAAGGGTTCTGATACTTCTCGGACGTTTAAATAGGTCAAACGAGTGGACATGCCCTACAATATTGTCAATGCGATCGCGATAGACCAATATTTTAGAGAATCCCGTCTCTACGAAAACAGATCGCAAAGTCTTTATCGAGTCTCTTAATTCGACCGCCGTAATTTCTGTTCTAGGAATCATCACCTCCCTTGCTTTAACCTCAGCAAATTCAAGTGCATTTTGAAAGATCTGCACCTCGGCATCAATTTCTTGATTATCAGCCGCAGACTCCATCTGTTGACTGATGTAATCCCCAATCTCTAATTTGGTAAATGTGGCTTGTGGATTTTCAGCATCTGCTTTAACTAGTCTGAGCACCCAATCAGAGATTTTTAAAACCATCCAGGAGAAGCCCGAAAAAAGATTGTAGAAAATATAGGCCGGAAGCGCCAAGGCCTTCATTAGGGTATTCGCATAAATCTGAAAGATTGCCTTAGGTAAGAATTCAGCCGTAAGAAGAATGACAAGGGTTGAAATTAAGGTATGGGTCAGCAATTGAAATTCACCAAAAACCAAGATTGCAATCGCACTACTTTCAGGGGTTACTACCGGCAATACTTCGAGAAGTAGTTTTCCCATGTAATAACCATAAATCACCAGTGCCAAATTGTTACCAATGAGCATACTGGCTATAAACCGCGAAGGTGAAGCGGTTAGTCTAGAAAGTAATCGTGCTAATAGCCCCTTCTGCTTTTTTTCAAGTTCGATGTGAATTCGATTCGAAGACACATAAGCGATCTCCATTCCCGAAAAGAAAGCGGAAAGCACAAGTGCGATGAGAATAAGAAATAAATAGTGATTCAATGCTTATAGCTCCTTTTCGCGCTTCTCGAATTTTTTGCGATAGTTTCTTCGAAAGAAGAACATACCAATAGACACTACAAAAAATACTCCGAACAATAATCGTTCGTCACTTTCTGTTCCTAGTAGTTCGATTAGACGATAGCCTGAAAAAAAGGCCACCATCAAATACAAGTACTCAGTATAACGTAAGAGTTTTATCATACCCAAAAATAAATAATCTAATGCTTAGTTCTCCGATTCTGAAATTTGTAGGATACCGCGAGTCTTCATCGCCTGTAGGGAAGAGAAATCACGACTGAACTCCATCCCTTCTCCCGTCATTATCGTACCCTCCTCAGGATTTTCGAACTCAAAAGGCTCTTCGGTAAAAATCCAATTTCTAGAGCGGCTCCAATAAAGTTGACTGGTAGTGAGTTCCTTGTGATCATGGGTGTTGATTCGAACATTCCCACGCAGATCTATAATACCGGTTAAGGAGTAATAGATGGCTGAATCTGCAAAAATCTCGGTAGGCTGATTGTCATCGTCAAAGAAAGTCAGATGCAGGCCTTCGGGAAAGAGTTGGTAAGGAAACATGCGATTCTCGTAATTCTCATTGCGATCGGCTCGCAAAATAGCTACAACTCTGGTACTGTCAGACTGAAGCACCGAGAGGGGTCTTACCGACTCTGTATAGAGCATTTCTAGATTTTCAACCACACCCTGAGGGAGTTTCTTTTCCGCTTCAGTCAAGCTTGCCTGTTTAAACTCTTCATTACAGGCTATAAACAGCATTGCCACAACAAATGCTGTGGCAATGCGCATGATATTGGTATGTAAACCTTCTGTACTCAGACAGGATTAATTTAGGTTAGGAATAGTTACGCTTCCTCCCATCCAGCATGAGAAATTAATCGTTTCTCCTGCACGACCTGAGTTGAAGATATCTGTTTTAGAAGGCGCTTTCGCCTCATAAGAAGCCACCGCTTTACTCGCAGTGCTCTTTAAAGAAGGGTCAACACGACCCGCTCTAGCCGCAGTCTTAGCTGCTAACCAATACACCGCTCTCTTATCGAATTGAGTTTCACCACAGTCGTTAGCACTATCTGCGTAAAGTGCCGCAAGTAGGATGTACGCTCTTCCATTCGCAGGATTTGCTGCTATTGCTTTATTTAAGTAATTACGCGCTTGAACCTTACTACTCTTGCGAACGATGGTGGCAATTTTATAAAGAATGTTTGACTTTTTCAGGTTATCTGTTTCTAGTTCTACAGACTTATTAAAGTCGGCGATCGCACCTTTTGTGTCACCTGCCTTTTGCTTCAGTGTACCTCCATAAAGATAGGCATCTGCAGAAGGCTCAAGTGCTAACTGTGCTTCGAATAGTTTTCTAAACATAGGATCATCTGTACACTCTTTTCCGAAC
>JAAZVY010000045.1 GCA_018623195.1 Flavobacteriaceae bacterium
CCCATCCAGCATGAGAAATTAATCGTTTCACCTGCACGACCTGAGTTGAAGATATCTGTTTTAGAAGGCGCTTTCGCTTCATAAGAAGCCACCGCTTTACTCGCAGTGCTCTTTAATGAAGGGTCAACACGACCCGCTCTAGCCGCAGTCTTAGCTGCTAACCAATACACCGCTCTCTTATCGAATTGAGTTTCACCACAGTCGTTAGCACTATCTGCATAAAGTGCCGCAAGTAGGATGTACGCTCTTCCATTCGCAGGATTTGCTGCAATTGCTTTATTTAGGTAATTACGTGCTTGAACCTTACTACTCTTGCGAACAATGGTGGCGATTTTATAAAGAATGTTTGACTTTTTCAGATTATCTGTTTCTAGTTCTACAGACTTATTAAAGTCGGCGATCGCTCCTTTTGTGTCACCTGCCTTTTGCTTCAGTGTACCTCCATAAAGATAGGCATCTGCAGAAGGCTCAAGTGCTAACTGTGCTTCGAATAGTTTTCTAAACATAGGATCATCTGTACACTCTTTTCCGAACATACGACCTACCGCACTTTTCACCCATTTAACATCAGTCTTGCGCTCTTCGTAGCTCTTTTCATAAAGTGGAATGAGGTTCTCACAATCTGCAAGTGCTCCTAATTTTGCATCGATACTCGCAGCGATCTTACCAAATGAAGCCGAGTTTGTGCTATAAACCTTTAATCTTCTTGCATCTTTCGAACTAATAGTGCCTGCTTCTTCTAATGGAAGTAATTTAGTGATCTGAGCGGTTAAGGCTGCATTTTCCTCTTCAACTCTTGCCACTACTTCATCGTATACATCAAATACCTCTTGAACGTCTTTCTTACCCTCTGCCTGCAAATCAACAAGAGAAGAAAAATAAAGATATAACGCCTGAGGATTGCTGAAGTTTTTGCGGTCTGCTGCGAAAGCCTCCCCTAACTGAGCATAAATCTCTTCCCCTGAGATCTTCTTTTCAGATCGCTTTAAAAGCACCTTGTCAATAGCAGTATCGGCAACACCGTAATATTTTGGATAGTATTGGGCTGCTCTATCGTATAATTCTAGAAGTTGAGCAACAAAAGCATCGTGCTCTTCTCCCGTTGATTTCTTAATCTTATCCTTTAGAATACGCTCACCATATAAATAATTGGCACGGTTAATATCTGGGCAAGTTTCATAAACCATTTTCCATGGTTCGTAAGCCGCATCATAATTTTTAACCTTAGCACTCTCAACAAAAATTGAAAGATTTGTCAAACACTCTTGATTGGGTGCCTGAGCTACTACTAGTGAAAGACCAAAAAGCCCAACGAAGAACGACATGAATAAACTCTTTTTCATAATACGTTTTTAGTTTAAGGGTTCGAAAATACTATTTTTTGTACTAATTAATTCTTCTTTTAACAAACCAGCGATCATTTAACGATAAGCCCACATTCAAACCAAAATAATGCTCATCAACGAGTGCTGAGGTCGAAGTTCCACGCTTACCAAATTCAAATCCGATGTTTAGGTTTGAAAAGCGATCGTTAGCGGTACTACCAATAGGCATTCCAAAACCAAGAGAAACCACTTTATTTTGAAGTTCATCTCCTTCGATCAAAAGCCCAGTATTCTCCAATCTAAACCCAGCACGATAGGTAATTCTGTTGTAAATCCCATTAATTGCTGTATAATCGGGTATAAAATATCCTCCAATTTTTAGGGTACTCGCAGCAGTGTAAGTCGCATTATTAACGGCAAGAAAATCGTTTCTAAATTGGCTCATGTCCTGACTACTGTACTCAAAGCCCGCAAACCAGTTGCGATCTTTCCCTATACCAAGACCTAAAGTTGTTTTTGATGGAACCTCTACTGTGGTCTCTGCAAGGGTTCCTAAGTCTACATCGAGACGTTCTCTCGTAGCGCCGTTAGTCGTTTGAAAAGTCCCTAGAGATTGAGTATTAGTCGCATTGAGATTCATCTGCAACTCACGATTAACCATGGCGTGCAAGCGGTATTCTTTTTCTCCTAACTTCAATTTACGGTCAGCGATTGCTGAAAGTGTAAAATCAAATCCCGAAATGGTCACTTCTCGCTGATCGAAAGTACCCAACTGTACAGCATCGATCGACTGGTAACGATCATAAGCCAAATTTCCAAAATTGTAATGGGTAGAGATACCGAAGCTTAATCCCTCAATCGGTTGAAAACCGGTGGCCAAGTAAACACGGTTGATACCGCCCGAACCTCTATAGCTAGTGGTAACCTCATCCTGATTTACATTCAAAGAGGTTTTAAAAAGATCATACCCAACGTTACTAAAAGGCATGATCCCAAAAGCAAATGATGATTTTGGACTCAATGGAAATGCCAATACGAGATAATCCAAATTCGTCACACGGCCTCGGTCACTAATGTCATCGTTTGCCGTTTCGTTCGGTGATTTAAAACGATAATTTTTGTTGTGCGCGCCGACCGCGTAAGTAGTGAGTCTTAGCGATCCATAAGCGGCGGGATTTTGAAGATTAATATGGATACTATCTCCTAGCATAGACAGCCCTCCCATCATTCGATTCTCGACGGTCGATTTTGCTCTAAAATCGCCTAAACCAAAATAAGAATAGGGAGAAACGGTTCCGTTCTGTCCCCAAAGAACTACCGATGTAAAAATCGCAAGTAAGGTAAGTCTTAATTTCATTGACTAAAGATTGTGCTCCAAGAGCGCATTTAAACCTTCTAAAAGAAAATTAGAATGGGCAAATATGCGGTTTTTTAAGCGGACTGAAAAGGACTGAGCGTCTCCTCCTGTTAAAATCACTGTTAAATCCGGGAATTCAGATTTATAATGCTCGATACGTAGATCGATCTCTGCTAAAAGTCCGAAAAAAGTAGAGTTAAACATCGCTTGATGCGTATTGGTTCCAGTGACCTCTTTCTTATCAGTGGTATCCTCCATAGTTGATAGTTGTGGAAGGCGACCAGTAAATGTATGCATAGCGTTTAGACGCATCTGCCAGCCGGGACTTATACCGCCGCCGCGATGCAGACCCGAGCAATCTACTATATCGTAGGTGACACAGCTGCCCATGTCAATAACTAAAACATTTTGGGCAGGATAATTCGTCACCGCCGCTGCAATCAAAGCCTTACGATCAGCGCCTAGTTTACTCGTAACATCGTACTTCGAGCTGAAATTCAAGGATAAATTTTGATCTAAGTGAAAAACCCGAACATGATCAGCCAAAACACTTTCGTAATTGGCAGCTGATTCGGCTACCGATGAAATAATAGCTTGACGAATGTTCGGATTTCTATTAAGAACTTCTCGCACCTCCTCTTCAAAGGCAGATTTGTCGAAAGCTTTTACCTCTAAAAGGTTTTTACCCTCAAATACAGCCGTTTTTACACGTGTATTCCCTATGTCGATCGTCAAATTCACCGTTTAAAGATCGTGATTTGCACGCTTAGGACCATTTTTTCATCCTTTTATTTTTTAGTAGTAATTTTAAAATTATATTTGCACCCGCTTGCACGCAAGCAAGGTCGGTACCTTAGCTCAGTTGGTAGAGCAACGGACTGAAAATCCGTGTGTCCCTGGTTCGATTCCTGGAGGTACCACAAAAAACCCCCTGTTAATCATTGATTTTCAGGGGGTTTTGTTTTTTGATTATCTCCTGTGTACCACTATGTGTACCATTTAGTGGTTTTTTTAAATATTTAAAGAACAGATAGAGAAAAAATACCTTTACAAAAACAATCCGTATGATTAAAGTTGGACTAATTGGTGGAATTGGACCTGAATCAACAATCAAGTATTATCAACTTGTTATTAAAAAATTTCGTGAAATCACAGATGGTGTAGAATATCCAGAGTTATGTCTTGTAAGTATAGACATGGATAGGATGTTGAAGTACATATCTGAAAATGATAAAAAAGGTTTCATTGATTTTATGAGAAATAGAATTGATGTTCTAATAAAATCTGGAGTTTCAAAAGTCTTCATTTGTTCAAATACTCCACATGTGTATTTTGACGAATTACAAAGTCAGGTAGAGATTGAAATGATATCAATAGTAGATGAAACATTGAATCATATTTCATCATTAGGTCTCAAGAAATGTGGTTTATTAGGTACAAAATTCACTATGTCTAAAGGATTTTATTCATCAAAAGGAATGAGTAAGGGTATTGAAATAATCATTCCAAACGAAATTGAACAAGATTTAATTCATAGTGTTTACATGAATGAGCTAGTTTTTAATATCAATAATAAAGACTCTAAAATGAAATTGATAGAAATCATTAGTCGATTGATTGAAGAAGAAGGTATTGAGGGATTGATTTTAGGAGGTACTGAACTTTCTTTAATGTTTGACCAAACTGATTTTGATACTATTAAAATTCTAGACACCTGTCTTATACATGTAGACTCTATTATTGATGAATTAGTTTCAGAGATAAATCAAAGTTTCTAAAACCAAGTATCTTTTTGAGGTACACAGATACCACAATGGTACACAATGGGTACCAAAAAAGACACAAATGGTACACAATGTGTGTCAATTATTTCATAACTAATTGATTATCAATATCCTATTTGGTGTCCTGATTTCTGGAGGTACCACTACAACTAACCCGTATTACTTTATTAATTAAGGTTTTACGGGTTTTTTCTTGCCTATAAATTAAAAAGAAGGACTCTGAACTGGGTTATGATTATCGTACCTAATGGAGGGTTAGGAAGAATCTGTTCTAATTACTCGAATAAGCAGAATAAAGATTATTTCGAAACCTTGAAAGCAGTATTATCTGTATTATATAAAACGGAATCAACATGACCCATTACGCTGCGATCATCAGAGATGAAATGCGCGTGAAGAAAACTATCGTGATGGGTGAAAATCGCCTTGTGTTTTCGTGAGAAGAATCCAACAATTGATCCGCTTAGATTCTGATAACTGTATTTTGTTAGACCTTTATGTGCTTGATCAGGGGAGGCAACAGAGTTACCTTCGGGTAAATTAACACTGTGAACCGTAATATCATCAAATAACCCATCAATCCTGATCAACAGCGGCTTCTCATAATCAATATATAGGGAGTCAATTAATTCTTCCGTAGACTTTAAAGAAAGCTCTGAAGGAGCAACAGAAAAGCTAGTTAAATCACTTTCATTTGAATAAACAAAGAAGGGAGCTTTTATTGAATTAACTTGATTCACTCGGTGAATAACACTGTCGACGACTTTCGAAATAAAAGTCTGACCTTCAAACAATAAAACCTCACCTTTTAGATATTCAATCGGCCCTAATCCATAGGCATTAGGACGATTCAAGGAATCCGTTGAAACTTTACCGGCTAAATCCCCTTTCCACATCACATCCCGCATCTGACCAACAACCTCAATCGATGATGAGTTACTGACGTTATCGCACGAAATAAAAATAAGAGCTAAGGATAGAACTAATAAAATTCTCATAAGGCAAAAATATAAACTGCTATACTAATTTAGAATCGCGAGAGTCAATTGATCAAAATAATTCACCTACTTTTAGTCTTTAAGCTTATCCAATGAAAGACTGTCCTGAATGTAAGTCGCCCTATGGGTATCCGATGGGAGAACTATTTGCTTGTCCTGAATGTGGGCACGAATGGAATCCAGACGAAATTGACGAAAGCTCACTTATCAAAGATTCGAATAGGAACGTTTTAAGCGACGGCGACACGGTCATCGTAATCAAAGATCTTCCTGTTAAAGGCGCTCCTAAACCCATAAAAGCTGGGACGAAAGTGAAAAATATCCGACTCACTGACGGAGATCACAATATCGACTGCAAGGTAGATGGATTCGGATCTATGGCATTGAAGTCAGAATTCGTTCGAAAGGCTTAATTCGCTTAGGTGATTCTTGAATTCATCATTCTAAACCATAAAGGAGTTATCAGGGAAAGTACCATACAGGTAGTATACCCAAAGGGCAATTGTGGACTCGATTCAATACTTTCTAATACCTGATACTTTTTAGAGGCCCGATGATGGTGATCGCTGTGACGGGTCAGCTCATAAAGTACCATTCTACCAATAACATGGTTTGAATTCCAGGAGTGTGCGGGGGTAACTCGCTCATATCGATCATTCACTTTTTTACGAACCAGTCCATAATGTTCGATATAATTGATGGTCTCCAGTAAAAGTACAGCAACAAGGGCGATAGATACACCGAAAATTAATCCTTGAACTCCCAACAAAAAGTACAAAAAGGCTAAATATCCCAACTCAACGCAAAAGAAAAACAATAGTTCGTTATCAAGAGACCAGAAGCCTTTGCCATTCTTCTCTAACAGCCTTTTCTGAATACGGTAGGCAGATCTGACTTGACCAATAATTGAGGAAAACCAAAAATGATACACCGATTGATCTTTTCTGGCCGTAGCAGGATCTTCAGGAGTACCTATGTTTCGATGATGTCCTAAATTATGTTCAATAAAGAAGTGCATGTAGAGTGAAGGCAGTAACAACAGCTTCGCTAAAAACTGTTCAGCCTTAGTTTGCCTATGACCCAGTTCGTGAGCCACATTAATACCGTTGGTGCCCGCTACGATTCCGATAGAAAACACAAGCCCAACCCATTCGTATCTCGCCAAATCTTGGGTGGTGAGAACAACTAATCCGTAAATCAAAATACCAAAGAGAATGGGCAAGTTTAAATACAACATCCAATCAAAAAGGACATTCTTTAATCGACTCGATTTATCTTTTTCAGAATAACTACTCTCAGAAGAAGAGAACACTAACTCAAGAAGCGGAATCAAGCCAAAAGCGTACACGACCGTTAAAAAACTGAATAATCCTTTCAACTCTAAAGCAATAAGGCAACTAACCGGTATCGTATAGGCCAATAAGTACTTAATGTCTTTCATGATTTTATAGCCCTTCGTTTAAGAAAAGATTTTGAACTTCTTGTGGTAAAAGTACCTTATCAAGAAGGTGGAGAATTCCATTGGAGGTATTGATGTCCGAAGTAAGCACACGAGCCTCTGATGCGGTTGCATCGATAACCTTAACACCGCCGCCTAAAGTGAATACAAGGTCTTCACCCTGAAGGGTAGTCAAGGTCTGTCCTTCTTGAATACTTGCAGAAACAATTAGGTCTTCAGTCAAATGATAAAGCAGAACACGCGAAAGCAATTCTCTCTCTGCATCTGTATCAAAATCGTCTAAAGATTCGTATCCGTCCCATGAATCAAACAACACATCAAAGGCATCATTTGTTGGAGCAAAAAGAGTAAATGGCCCATTGTTTTGTAAAACCTCTGAAAGATTTACCGATGGGCTTTCGTCAGCCTTAGATATCGCCGCATAGAACGAAGTCAAGATCTCTGCCTCCTCAGCGGTTTCAAAAAGACTAGGCACCTGGCCTGATGTCAAAGGGGCATCGATATCCTCTGAGCAAGAAATCAGAAAGAGTACTGAAATCGCAAGAAAAGAACCAAAGAATTGTTTCATAACTTTTTGTTTTGAAATTACAACTCGCTGCAGACAACTGCAAATTAGATACCTGCTTGGATTAGATCTCGATTTTTGATAATAACTGAAAGTATAAGTGCGGCAATGGAAAGTTTAACCGCCGCGATAACTAAAGAAAATTGTCCTTGAAACACTCCTACGTGTTTCGCATATATACCGTAGAGTGCCCAGATAATGGGTAACAGATAAACCGTGCTGGTTTGTTTAAAATACATCACTGAAGCGATTACGACAATTACAGAAAGTATAATGAGCATCCAGTGCTCCTCGCTAATACCCAGAGCATTCCAATTAGAGGCTACCAGCAAAGCGGTGAAGTTGGCCACCGTCGCAACAGTAATCCACCCTAGATAGACCTCGAAAACAGCATTAAAAAATCGTATTTCTTTCGATGATCTAGTATATGATCTAAGCTCGGCGTTGAGATAGATTAGGCTACCTAACAATACGAGCATAAGTATTAGTGAGGTGACCACCTGTAAATGGTGCCAAGCAAAAATCCAAGCCATATTCGCCAGACTATTTATAGCAAACCAAGGAAATAATTTACCGACCAGTTCAGTATTAGAGGTCGTTAAAATTCTAATCAAGAATGCGAGCAGTCCCGAATAAATCAATCCCCAGATGCTAAATGCAAAACCAGCAGGAGTGAACAAATTCGGATAAAGATCAGAAACAGCGCCTGTAGTTAGACCATTTATGGGAAGAGCGTTTGCCGCCCCATTAACGGCAATGACTCCTACAAACAACAGCACATAAGCCGATCTCAAAAGAAAAAGGTTTTTGAGCATGAATAGGTATTTCTTTTAAAACTAGTAGTTTTATTTCAAAGTAGATCAAGCATGCTAAGCTATTGGGAAAACGTTTCGTTCATTAACTATGACCTTATTATCGTTGGCTCGGGAATTGTTGGTTTATCTACGGCCGTCAAATACAAAAAAAAACACCCCAATGCCACTATCGCTATTCTTGAACGAGGTGTTTTTCCGAGCGGTGCAAGTACCAAAAATGCAGGGTTCGCTTGTTTCGGATCCATTTCTGAACTCGAAGACGATCTTCAAGAATGCAGCGAGGATGAGATCATAGCATTAACCGAAAAACGCTATCGCGGGATTAGTGAACTGAGAAAACTACTAGGAGATGAGGCGATACAATTTGAACCATTGGGAGGTTTTGAATTAGGTTTTGACCCATCCGCCTGCGATCGTATTCACTATTATAATGGGCTTTTAGAAAAGGTTTTTCCGAGCGCTCCCTTTTCAGAGGTGACTGAAAACCTAAAAAACTATCCGTTTTCAAATAAGGTAACTCATCTAATCAAGCATCAGTTTGAAGGCACCATTCATACAGGAAAAATGATGCGGAGCCTCATCGATCGAGCTCTTGAATTGGGTATTCGAATTTATACCGGATGCGAGGTGAAACATATTGAATTTGATACCAATCCTGTCAGAATTGACACGATCACAAACCAACAAACCGCAGAATTCAGGGCTTCCCAAATCGCGCTTTGCACCAATGCCTTTACTTCTTCATTACTACCTGATCTAGATTTAGAGCCAGGAAGAGGACAGGTGCTCATTACTAAACCTATTCCTAATTTAAATCTACAAGGTTCTTTTCATTACCATCACGGATATCACTATTTCAGACCGATCGATAATCGCATCCTCCTAGGTGGCGGTAGACAATTAGACAAATCGGGAGAAACCAGCCTAGCTTTTGAACCTAATGACATTATTCTAGACCAATTAAAAGACGATTTACAAAACTTGATTTTACCGGGAATCGAAGTAGTTATCGAATCGAACTGGACTGGTATTATGGCGTTCGGAAAATCGAAGAATCCCATCGTTAAAAAAGCCTCTGAGAATGTATTTGTTGCCTCGAGGTTAGGCGGTATGGGAATAGC
>JAAZVY010000018.1 GCA_018623195.1 Flavobacteriaceae bacterium
AAGGCTTCAAAAAGACCTTCTGCACTCCTGTTTGTTGCCAAAAAAGCCAAATAAAGCGTTTTAAGACACTTTTAATTAGCCATCCGTAAAAGAACACGACAAAACCCCAAAAGCGGCTTAAAATCACCCGCAAGAACCAGCTTTTAAATAAGAGAAATTTATTGTTTTCAAAAACACAATAAGAAACACCTATGGTTGGTGTAGCTCAAGTGTTATAAATAATAACACTACCGGAATAAGATAGATGATGATTGTCTGTGCTCCGGCATAATCTTTTGCCACACGTTGACCAAGTAAAAGAGAAAGTAGTGTTATTGACGAAAGAACACTCGCTAGATTTGCCATGATAAGATTGTCGTGTAGATAAAGATGAATAATTCCGCCAGCACTTAACACCCCGGATGTAATTTCTAAAACAGTCAATATAACAAATAAGGCTCCTGATATTTTGTTAAGAGGGCTTTTACTAAAATGACTTTGTATAAAATCCTTTTCACTCTTAAAATGAAACATTTTATCAATTCCGCTTTGAAGAAAGACAATGCATAGAATGGCCAGACAGGTATAAATTGCGAGAATCATAAGCGTTTATTTTGGTGCGTGTAGCAGTTTAGTCATTTGAAGCGCTAAGTCGCTAAAAGTCATTTTGAGATTTGCGCTTGTTCCCAGGTGTGATATGGCGCTCTCAATAGATTGAACTAAATCAATCGCGTTGTTATGGTGTATAAAAGGAGCAAACTTTTCTAGTTTAAAACCCTCTGTCAACTCTTGTTGTAGTACTAAATCACCAGCGCGATATTGAATAAGCAGCGAACTTCGTATTTGATCCATCGCAAAAAGCAAAAACTCACGTTGAACACCACGTTCTAATTTAACCAAATCTTCTGCCCAATCTAGAAGCTCGGCAACAGCACTTTTGTTTTTCTTAGCTAGAAATGCGGAACGAACCCAGCTTACAAAGCGCTTTTCGAAATCTTGGGACTGTTCCTTGTTTAGATATTGACTCATCGCCCACGACACACTTCCTTTAGAGCGTTCTGAATAGAGCGTTGCGTCTTCTTTTGAAAGACCAAGATTGATCAGCGCTTCTTCGACGACGTCCTTAGTTTCAGGACCCACGAACACACGCTGACTTCTTGAACGTATCGTTTCTAAAACACTTCGTTCGTTTTGTGTAGTCATGATAATAAGTGTACCCGCAGGTGGTTCTTCAATGAATTTTAGAAGACGGTTAGCCGACTGGTCTTTTAAGAATTCTGCCCCCCAAATAATAAGGACACGATACGAGCCTTCGACAGGCTTTAGATGAAGTTTTTGAACAGCTTCTTTGGCATCTTCAGTTCGAATAGTAAAACTCCCTCCGGCCGAAGAATTCTTAGAAATCCACTGACTATAAGTAAGATAGGGGTTTTCTAAAACGGCAGTTCGAAATTCGTTTAATTGATCAGACGAACGCGCCTTTTTTGAAGATACGCCAATGGTATTTGAGGTAGGAAACAATAAATGGATATCAGGATGAATCAGTTTGGACACTTTGCTGTCACCCTTAAAAAGCTGAGTTAGCATCCAAAAAACAAGAGGAAGCGTAGACCCGTTTTCTTCTGAGACGAAGAGTTGTGCGTGAGGTAAACGACCCGAATCAATAGAGCGTTTTAAGCCCTTCTTACTGTTTTCATACCCAACTACTCCTGAAAAATCCATGTTTCAAAGATAGTATTTCGCTACATTTGGGGGATTCAAAAAACAAACAGCATGAGCACCTTATCCTCTTTCAATTTTTCAGGTAAAAAAGCCTTAATCCGAGTTGATTTTAATGTTCCATTGAATAGTGATCTAGAGGTCACAGACGCTAGCCGAATTGAAGCAGCAAAACCAACGATTATTCATATTCTAGAACAAGGAGGAAGTGCTATTTTAATGAGTCACCTTGGCCGCCCTGACGGAGAGGCAAAGCCAGAGTTATCATTAAAACACATCGCAGATAAAGTTGCTGAAATATTAGGTGTGGCGGTTAAGTTTTCGCCCTCATGTGTAGGCCCTGAAGCTGAAGCAGAAGCAGCAGCTCTTGAGCCAGGCCAAGTATTACTGCTTGAAAACCTTAGATACCACAAGGAAGAAACTGCTGGTGACGAGGTGTTTGCCGCTTCTCTTGCGAAACTCGGAGACATCTATGTAAACGACGCTTTCGGAACGGCACACAGAGCGCACGCTTCAACCGCGGTTATCGCAGCTCACTTTAAGGGAAACAAATGTTTTGGACTTCTTTTAGAAAAAGAAATTAAGGCCATTGATAAAGTCTTAAAATCAGGAGAAAAGCCAGTAACTGCCATTATGGGTGGTTCAAAGGTTTCTTCGAAAATTACCATCATTGAAAATATACTACCCGCAATTGACCACTTGATTGTCGGAGGGGGCATGACCTACACATTTATCAAAGCCCTTGGCGGAGAGGTGGGGAATTCGATTTGCGAGTTAGACAAATTAGATCTAGCACTATCTATACTAGAAAAGGCCAAAGCAGCAGGCGTTGAGGTACATATACCTGTTGATGTTTTGGCTGCGGACGATTTTTCAAAAGATGCGAACACCCAAGTCGTCGCATCGAATGCTATTCCTGAAGGATGGGAAGGTTTAGATGCTGGGCCTCATACATTGAAAAACTTCCACGAAGTTATTATGTCTTCAAAGACGCTGCTATGGAATGGTCCTGTTGGAGTTTTTGAAATTGAAACTTTTGCTGAAGGAACTAAATCTATCGGCCGCTCTGTAGAAGCAGCTACCAAAGCAGGCGCATTCTCTTTAGTCGGAGGAGGTGACTCTGTTGCCGCGGTTAAGCAGTTTGGTTTCGAAGACAAAGTAAGCTATGTCTCGACTGGTGGCGGCGCAATGCTTGAAAGTCTAGAAGGCATTGTTCTACCAGGAATTGCTGCTATCTTAGAGGAATAAAATTATTATTTTGATTTTTAGAAGCTTCATTATCAGTTTACTATCCTCTGTGGCGGTAGCGCAAAGCACACCGGGAGTTATTAGTAAAAAGAGCATCGAAGCTTTTAATGAATTAGGTTATGCGTCGGTGTTTTCTGATCAGCGCCTACCTAGTTATGCGATTCCCGACTCTATCAGAGCGTTCAAGTACGATTCAATTTGGCTTGAAAAATTAAAGGAGACAAGGTCTCTCTTTACCTTGATTCATGAGACCACGGGAGACAATATTGAAAAGAAGGTAAATAAAGAGCTTCTGATTGAGCGCTTTGAAACGATCAACCAGAAGACTCCTTTTCAGATTGCCTATAACCCTATTTTAGAGCGAGAAATCGCCAAGTATTTAAGAGGTGATGCGACGCTCATTCGCAGAATGCTTCAGGTGAGCGCTTTTTATTTTCCGCTTTTCGAGCAGATACTCGACGAAAACGACCTCCCTTTAGAACTGAAATATTTAGCAATCGTTGAGTCTGCATTAGACCCTAAAGCAAGGTCATATGTTGGCGCAAAAGGCTTGTGGCAATTCATGTACAGCACCGGAAAATCGTTTGGGCTAGAGGTAAACAACTACGTTGACGATAGAAGCGACCCCTTGAAGAGTACGAAGGCTGCTGCTGCCTATTTGAAGCAACTTTATCGAATATTCGACAACTGGGACCTTGCCCTTGCTGCTTATAATTCAGGACCAGGAAATGTTTCAAAGGCTATTCGTCGCTCGGGCGGTTATACGAATTATTGGAATATAAGACCCTATCTCCCTAAAGAGACCGCAGACTATGTCCCTCGATTTTACGCCATCCTCTATTTGTTTGAGCATGCTAAAGAGCACGGATTAAGTGCAGAAAGCTTAGAAAGAACCTATCTGGAGACCGACACGATTCATATTAAACGAAGCATTACTTTCGACCACATCGCCGAGGAACTGCCTATTACCAAAGATCAATTAGCAGTTTTAAACCCCTCCTACCGGATGGCTACAATACCTTATGTGAAAGGGAAAGATTATGCACTAAGACTACCAAAGGCATTAATAGGTGATTTTATCAGTGCTGAAGGAGAAGTTTACGCCCTGGCTAAAAAGCAAGAGGACGCTTCTGAAAAGCCTTTGGCCGCCCTAGTTAGTGGCCCTGAGCGTCTCAGATATCGCGTAAAATCTGGCGATGCGCTTAGCATTATTGCAGACAGATACGGTGTTTCTGTGAAGCAAATTCGTTCCTGGAACAATTTGAGCGGCAATGTCATTCGAGTGGGTCAGCGCCTAACGATTTATCCGAGAAGATATCCTAAATCATGATTAGACCTCTGAAGTTTTTCCTTCTGCTATTAATCGTTACGGCTTATTCTTGTAAGCAAGAAGCCTTAAAAGATTACTTGCCCGAAGCCACGGGCCCGCTGAGCGAGGTCCTAATTGTTGCCGATCAGTCTTTACTTGATTCAGAGGTTGGAGATCGCCTTCGTTCATATCTTCAAACCAGACAACTAGGTTTGGGGGTTGATGAGCCTACACTTGACCTTAGACCCTTACAACCGAACCTGTTTAGAGGCGCAATTATGAGAAACAGGAACGTTGTGGTCATCGATTTCGACACGTTGTCCCGTTCACATATTAAGAGGAACTTATATGCCGAACCTCAACACATTGCGGTGATAAAAGGCAGAACAGCGGTTGAACTCATTCAAAACATCGACCTTATAGGGGTTCAAATGGTTGACAGTTTTCGAACCTCTGATTTAAAAGTTGCCCAACAACGATTTAAACGATCACTTTATACCGAACCGAGACTTAAAAAATTGATGGGCATTGATCTTACCCTACCATCGATTTACAGGCCAGGTGTTTTTAATGAAGATTTTATATGGATTGATCGCCCTATCGAGAATGGCACGATGAACCTCGTGGTCTATCCATTAGACAATGATCGCTTTTCGAACAAAGAACGTTTTCTAGAAGACATTATCGCTGTTAGGGATTCTGTTGGAGAAGCTAACATCCCCGGTCCAGATGTCCCCGACACTAAGACTTTTCAGATTACAGAGCGAATTTTTAGACCTTATGTTTTTTCGGCTGAGGTTGGCGGATTCAATGCTGCCGAGGTTCGGGGCATGTGGGAGATTAGCGGGTATCCGATGGCGGGGCCCTTCGTTTCATACATCGTAAACGATACCATTAATCAAAGAAAATTAGTGGTTGAAGGTTTTGTTTTTGCACCTAACCAAGAAAAGAGAGATTACCTCTTTGAACTAGAGGCAATTATCAAAACATTAAAGATTTATCCCAAGAAATAGGGTAAAGACAGGTATTAAGAGTTGAGCTCTTTTCCTCCTTTGTCATCCTCTTCTTTCGTGGCGTCCTTAAATTCTTTGATACCACTACCTAGGCCGCGCATCAATTCAGGAATCTTTTTACCCCCAAATAACAATAAAACAAGAGCTACGACAACGATAATTTGCCAAGGGCTTACAATACCAAGTGTATAAGAAAGAGACATAATCAATGATTTATTGCATAAATGTAGTAAAATTAACCCGTTTGAAGGTCAAGATGTATATTTGCTTTAATGTCTAAAACACAAAAAAACAGCCCGAAGGATCGTTCGAAATTATTCGACACCTTCAAGCTTCTGGTGGTAAACGACGAGACCTTCGAGGAAGTGTTCTCTCAGCGGTTATCTCGCCTGAATGCCTTTGTTTTTTTAGTCATTTTTGTCGGTCTGGTAAGCACCCTTTCTTTTTTCGTCATCGCAGCAACACCCCTACGATACCTTATTCCCGGAATAGAGTCTGCCGCACTGCAGCGCGAGGTGGAAACGCTCCTGGTTAAAACCGATTCCTTGCAGAGAGTCATCGAGACCGATTCAAAATATCTCGATGGAATTCGCCGGGTGCTTAGTGGAGAAGTGGTTTATGAAGCTCCTGAAATAGACAGCACATCTGTTTTCATGGACGCTCCTTCTACAGACCAACTGCTGGAGACGAGAAAAAGCATTGCTATGCTAGAACTCGAAAGCCAAGTGAAGAAGGAAGAGGCGTTTAGCCCCGTGGTGGAGACTACGATCTCAAATCCACTTTATTTTGCTCCGTTAAGCGGAGTGGTTTCTGGCGCTTATGACCCCGCAGTGGGACACCTCGCCATTGACATTGCAGCCGCAGAAGGAACAGGAGTTAAGGCGATCACTGACGGCACTGTATTACACGCTGAATGGTCTGCTAATACTGGCTATAACTTGGTGGTGGTGCATCAAGGCGAGACGGTATCTGTTTACAAACACAACGGTGTGATATTCAAAAAACAGGGTGACACGGTTACTGCCGGAGAAATTATTGCATCGGTCGGAAACACCGGGGAATTGAGCTCGGGGTCACACCTTCATTTTGAACTCTGGAAACAAGGGAAGCCGGTTAACCCTCAACAATATATCAAGTTTTAATCATGAGCCTAAAGTCATTCCTAGCCAAGCCTTTTGCGAGATGGAGCGTCGCTCAGAATAAAAAGTATATTGATCGACCGGTAGCCTCACAGGAAGCGGTCTTTCAGCAGATTGTTTCGAAAGCAAGAGATACTGCTTTTGGAGTCGACCACGATTTCAAATCGATACGTACTTATAGCGACTTCAAGGCGAGAGTTCCTGTCCGTGATTACGAAGAATTAAGGCCTTATGTCGAACGAATTGTAAAGGGCGAAAAAAACGTCCTATGGCCGGGATTACCTGCTTATTTGGCTAAAACATCCGGCACCACTTCAGGAGCCAAATACATACCGATTACGGCAGAATCCATGAAGGAGCAAGTAACTTCTTCAAAGCTCGCCCTACTGCAGTATATCGTTAATAAGGGAAATGCAGATTATGTCAACGGAAAAATGATTTTCTTACAAGGAAGTCCCGTACTAGACACAAAGGGCGCAGTTAAAATGGGGCGCTTATCAGGCATTTCAGCCCACTACCTTCCTAGTTACTTACTTAAAAACAGGCTGCCTTCATGGGAGACGAATATTATTGAAGATTGGGAAACCAAGGTAGAAGCCATTGTTGATGAGACCATCAACGAAAACATGACTCTGATCGCCGGAATCCCCTCTTGGGTGCAGATGTATTTTGAGAGGCTTGTTGCACGTTCAGGAAAGCCGGTCGGAGAGCTGTTTCCCAACTTTTCTCTTTACGTGTACGGGGGTGTTAATTACGAGCCCTATCGACAAAAATTTGAAGACCTGCTAGGCAGAAGAGTCGACAGTATCGAATTGTTTCCTGCTAGCGAAGGCTTCTTTGCTTATCAAGACACATTGGAAAACAAGGGTTTGTTGCTCCAGGTGCATTCAGGAATATTTTACGAGTTCATTGAGGCTGGCAAGTTTTATGACGAAAACCCTCCGAGAATTTCTTTAGCAGACGTGCAGCTCGGTGTAGACTATGCCCTTATTCTTTCTACAAATGCAGGTTTATGGGGGTATAATATCGGAGACACGGTTCGATTTGTCTCTTTGAAACCGTATCGAGTAATTGTATCGGGAAGAATTAAGCACTTTATTTCTGCCTTTGGCGAACACGTAATCGCTAAGGAGGTTGAAGAGGCAATGACCGTGGCTCTTGCAGCCCACCCTGAGGTAAGAATTTCAGAATTTAGTGTAGCACCAGAGGTTAATCCTAAAGATGGCGGTCTACCCTATCACGAATGGTTCATTGAATTTGAAAAAGAGCCTAACGACAAGGAGGCCTTTGCACAAACTCTTGATAAAAGTGTCCAGAATCAAAATGTGTATTACAAAGACCTAATAGAAGGAAAGGTTTTAAAACCTGCCGTTGTGACCCCTTTGAATAAAGGTGCCTTTGAAGCGTATATGCGGTCACAAGGAAAGCTCGGGGGCCAGAATAAAGTAAAGCGCCTTTCGAATGGACGTGATGTAGCTGATTTATTAACCCCATACCTGGCTACTTCATGAAAAGAGCTTTGATTACTGGAGCGGCAGGGTTCCTAGGTTCTCACTTAGTAGATCGGTTATTGGCCGAAGGGTATGAGGTTGTCGGCATGGACAATCTAATCACTGGTGATCTGCGCAACTTAGATCACTTGAAATCAGAGCCGCGTTTTAGTTTTGTGGAGCACGATGTGACCGAGTATGTTTCGGTGTCGGGACCGCTTAGCTGTATTTTGCACTTCGCCTCTCCTGCAAGCCCAATAGATTATCTCAAAATTCCGATACAAACACTAAAGGTGGGCTCGTTAGGAACACACAATTTGCTAGGTTTAGCAAAAGACAAACAGGCGCGTTTTATGATCGCCTCTACCTCTGAAGTGTATGGTGATCCGCTGGTGCATCCGCAAGACGAATCCTATTTTGGAAACGTAAATGCCATTGGCCCGAGAGGGGTATATGATGAGGCTAAACGTTTTCAGGAGTCAATGACCATGGCTTATCATCGCTTTCATGGCTTAGATACTAGAATCGCACGAATATTCAACACTTACGGCCCTAGAATGAGGCTAAATGACGGCCGAGTCATTCCTGCCTTTATTGGTCAGATTCTACGCTCCGAGCCGTTAACTGTTTTTGGAGATGGAAAACAAACTAGAAGCTTTTGCTATGTTGACGACCTTGTAGAGGGGCTTTATCGCTTACTTCGTTCTAATTATCATCTTCCCGTGAATCTAGGAAACCCAGACGAGATAAGTATTTTAGACTTTGCGACTGAGATCAAAGAGATCATGGGGTCTGAACAACCGATTTCTTTTAAAGAATTACCTACAGACGACCCTACCCAAAGACAGCCCGACATTACCAAAGCGAAGGACCTGCTGGGCTGGAGCCCTCAATTTGAACGAAAAGAAGGCCTAAGAAAGACGATCGAGTACTTCAAAAGTTTAGCGCCAGAGGAGTGGTATAAAAAAGAACACAGAACGTTTAATCATCAGAATAAGAAATAATGAATCATCGCGTACTAATTGTCGGATCAGGAGGGCGAGAACACGCCATAGCACACAAAATAGCAGAGAGCAATAGATGCGAGGCGCTTTATGTAGCCCCAGGGAATGCCGGAACCGCAGAGATCGCCTTAAATTTAAATATTGGAGTTGATCAGTTTACTGAATTGGGGCAAGCCTGCTTAGAGCACAACATTACGATGCTTATTGTGGGACCTGAGGTTCCGCTTGTAAAAGGAATCGTTGATTTTTTTCAAAACGACCCAAGCCTAAATTCTATTTTAGTCGTTGGTCCAGACGCGGTGGCTGCGCAGTTAGAAGGCTCAAAAGATTTTGCAAAAGCATTCATGCAAAAACACGGAGTGCCTACAGCCGCCTATCAAACCTTTACTTCTGAAAATATTGAGGAGGGCTATAAATTCTTAGAATCCTTGAACCCTCCTTATGTGCTTAAAGCAGACGGATTAGCTGCAGGCAAAGGCGTTCTTATTTTAGACAAGTTAGCCGAAGCACAAAACGAGTTGGCTCAATTTTTAACTCATAATAGTTTTGGTGAAGCCGGACAAAAAGTAGTTATCGAAGAGTTTTTAGATGGAATCGAGTGCAGCTGTTTTGTTCTAGTAGACAACACGGGCAGTTACCAAATTCTCCCCTTGGCGAAGGATTATAAAAGGATTGGCGAAGGAGATACCGGCCTTAACACGGGCGGTATGGGAGCCATTTCTCCTGTACCCTTTGTAGACGACCAATTATTCGAAAGAATTGAAAACGAAGTGGTTAAACCAACTGTTAATGGGGTTAAGGCCGAGAATTACAATTACAAAGGCATCATTTTTATTGGCCTTATGGTTGTAGAGGGTAAGCCGTATGTCATTGAGTATAACGTTAGAATGGGAGACCCCGAAACCGAGGTGGTTTTCCCAAGAATTGAAAGTGATGTAGTTGATTTATTTGAGGCTATTGCACAAGGAACCCTTGGCTCTGTCGAACTTACTATTAACCCTCAAACCGCCGCTACAGTAATCGCTGTTTCGGGAGGATACCCAGAGGCTTATGAAAAGAACAAAAAGGTCAAAGGGCTTGATCAGGTCACAGAGTCTGTTGTATTTCATGCAGGAACCACCTTAAAAGAAGGGGAGGTTTTCACTTCAGGGGGGCGTGTGCTTGCATTAACCTCATTTGGAAAGGACAAAGATGAGGCGTTGACGAAAAGCTATAACAGCCTGAGTCAAATTAAATTTGACAAGATGAATTATCGCAAGGATATTGGATTCGATTTATAAGAATGAGTGGGCAGAGTTGTCTTTGTTTTCTTCTCCGCTCTCGTGATATTTCTTAAGTTCGCCCATCCAGTAAGCGCCAGCAACGAAACCAACGATAACAAAAAGCCAATTGATGCCGTTTGCTAGCCACCAATTGCTAGTAAATCTTAATAGATCATAGGGTGCTAGTAGCACGTCAGAAAATAGGAATGAGATCCAATTAAAGAATGAAGTCCACATAATACGTTACTTGAGAGCGTAAAAGTACAAACTAAGAACACACAGAACAAAATTTAGTTCGAACCTAAAAAGTTATGATTGCAGCAGATTTAACGACAAAGGCTTATCAGATTTTTGAACAGAGCATCGAGGACTATCACAAATTTGATAGTGTTGATCAACCCATTTCAAATCCTTATGATAAGAGCGATATTAAACACCTCTTTTACCTTAAAAACTGGATTGACACCGTTCAATGGCACTATGAGGACATCATTCGCGATCCTCATATCAACCCAGAAGATGCACTAGTACTCAAGCGAAAAATTGATGCAAGCAATCAACACCGCACAGATTTAGTTGAAAATTTGGACGCCTTTTTCTTGAATGAATATAAGGATGTTGAGGTGATAAAAGAGGCTCAGATTAATACAGAAAGTCCTGCCTGGGCGTTCGATCGACTATCTATTCTTGCACTCAAAATTTATCATATGCAGGAGGAGGCAAGTCGCATAGAAGCTAGCGAAAATCATCGTCAAGCTTGTCAAATGAAACTCGAAGTGTTGCTTGAGCAACGAACCGACCTAATGAGCGCAATCGAACAATTGCTCGAAGATTTTAAATCGGGAAGAAAGTACATGAAGGTCTATAAGCAGATGAAAATGTATAACGACGACGATTTAAACCCTGTTCTCCGTGAGGCGAAAAAAGCATAATAGCACCCGAAAGCTATTGCTGATACGTTTTTCTGCTTTAGGAGATGTCGCGATGACGATCCCTGTGATTAGGGCGTTCAAAAGAGCCATTCCTGACGTCGAACTAAGCATGCTTTCAAAACCTTTTCCTTTAAAATTGTTCTCTTTTGAGGCCGGCTTGAACACGATTTCGTTTGATTCTCAAAAACATCGTGGCCTCTTTGGTCTTTGGCAACTTTCTAAATCGATTGTTGCTGAGGGTATTACAGATGTTGCTGATTTACATTTTAGCCTTAGAAGTCGTGTCCTCTGTTTGTTTTTGAGATGGAGAGGTCTTAATGTTAGTCAGCGCTCGAAACAACGACGGCTTCGAAGACAGTGGACAAAGAAAGGGCCTAAACCAAATGAGCTTTTGGACACACAAGTTCAGGCGTATTTAAAAACGATAGCACAGCTCGGTTTTGTAGTTGAGGAGAAGGCTTTGTTTGACGAAATGGCCAGAAACAGGGTTAGTTCTAAATCACAGAAAGTAGGAATCGCTCCTTTTGCAGCGCATAAACACAAAACGTACCCGACAAGCCTCACAGTTGAGCTATTAAAGGAGCTGAACAAAAAGTACCAAACGGTATTATTTGGCGCTAAAGGGACAGAGTCTCAACAATTCGACCAGTGGGTATCTGAAGGAATTGCTCATGAAAACGCGGCAATGCTTTCTTTTGAGATGCAGCTACAAGAAATGCAGTCTTTAGGAGTGATGATTAGTATGGATAGTGCTAACGGACATATTGCTGCGAACTATGGCGTGCCTGTCATTACCATCTGGGGAGCGACCGCCCCTAGTTGTGGTTTTTCTGTCCTGGCTCAACCTAACGACAATCAATTTCAACCTGATCCAGAGAAATATCCGTTTCTTCCCTCTTCGATTTTTGGGAAGAGCACTTTTAAGGGCTATGAAACAGCTATGGAGAGCATCGATCCGAAAGCAATTTTAAAAAGGGTGAATCAACTAATGCTCCCTTGACAAGAACTTCCCGAACCTGCAGTGCATCCATAGCAGTGTTGATGCACATTAATTTTTCGGTCTGAATACGTATTAGTGTCGAGATCGGCTAAATAGCGTTTGTTTCCTGATATAGGTATTTGTAGCATTTGATTGAAATCGCAATCATAAAGACTGCCGTCGTATCCGACCGAAAGAGTATTTCTACACATAAGCCCAGATAAGGTGGAAGGGTTGAACGCCTCAACCAGGGTCTCCATATATTCCTCATAATTTTCTGAAGCCAGTAAATACTCTAAGAATCGTGAGATGGGTAAATTGGTAATACAGAACAGCTGGTTAAAATCAATATCGAAATCAACCTTCAGTTTGCGTTTGAAATCAGCCTCTAATTCTTTTTCTGACCCTGGCAGAAAGGCACCTGAAGGGTTGTAGACTAAATCTAGTTTTAAATGCTCATCACGACCATAACCTAATTCGTTGAGCCGTTTTAAAGCGGCAATTGATTTAGAGAAGACCCCTTTACCTCGCTGGCGATCGGTTGTTCGCATAGAGTAGTGAGGTAATGAGGAGACCACGTGAACACCGTTTTCTTTGAAAAATTGCGGATAGCTTCTAAAGTGATTGTTTGACTCTAAAATGGTCAGATTAGATCTGACAATGATGTCTTTCACCGACAGGGAAACGGCAGCTCGTACTAATCGTTGAAATTCTGGATTCATTTCAGGGGCTCCCCCAGTTAAGTCTAGTGTGTTTGGCCTGAAACGTTTAATGGCATCAATCACCTGATCGATAGTATCAGAGGACATGATTTCTTTTCGATCGGGCCCTGCATCTACATGGCAATGAACGCAAGTTTGATTGCACATATAACCCAAATTAACTTGAAGAATTTCAAGTCGATCGGTTTTAAGTTGCGCGTTAAGTCCTTTTAATCGGTCTGAAAATGTCGGTAAGGCACCTGAGGAAAATAAACCTGAAGATAAAACCTGAAGTTGTTGTTTAGGATCCGCAAGTAAGTGCTTTGACCGTTGAAGGGATGATATTGCCATCTAGTGAGAAAGCTTTTTGTGCTTATTCATCATTTGAACCGCATGAACCAGTGTTGCTCCGCTTTCAATGGCTGCGCCCGCGTGCACGGCTTCCATCATCTCCTCTTCTGTGATCCCTCTTTGAAGACCATCCTTGGTATAGGCATCGATGCAGTAAGGACATTTTACCACGTGGCTTACGGCCAACGCGATTAATGATTTTTCCCTTGCCGAAAGAGCTCCTTCTTCAAACACTTTGGAGTAGTATTCGAAAAATCGTGTACCAAGAGGCTCGCTCCAATCGGTGATTTTTTTGAAGTTTTTAAGGTCTTTTGGATCATAGTAGGTGTCACTCATAGCTTAACTTTTTCGAAACTCTAAGTTAAGGCTTTAGGCTTCATTTTGTGGTTATCTTTGTGGTTAAAACCCCTTTATGAGTTTCGATAACACCAAACACACCTCTCTTGTTCTTTCTGGTGGAGGCGTTCGTGGAATGGCGCATATTGGTTTTATAAAGGCACTTCAAGAGCACGACATTCAAATAGATCGCGTTGCCGGATCTAGCGCCGGGGCTCTTGTTGGGGCACTATTTGCGAATGGAAACTCGACAGAGGATATGCTTTCTTTCTTTAAGGAAGCGCCGCTTTTCAAGTACAACTACTTTAGTATTACTAAACCAGGCCTTATTGATACAGAGCGCTATTACGATCTGTTAAAGGGCTTTTTATTGCACGATAGTTTCGAAGAACTTCAGCTACCTCTACATGTGGCCGCCACTAATTTATTAGACGGTAGTCTGAAAGAATTTAATAGCGGGGAACTGATTAAACCTTTACTGGCTTCAGCTTCCTTGACCCCGGTGTTTAGCCCTGTGATGATAGATAAAAAGCTCTATGCGGATGGAGGAATCCTGAGCAATTTTCCGTTAGAATTAGTAAGTGACTATTCGGATCGAATCATCGGATCAAACACCACCGAATTGAGCACTGTTGAATCTCATCAGCTGAAAAACGCGATTCAACTTACAGCCAGGGTAAGCAGTTTAATGATCTACTCTCGCACGATTGAAAAACTAAAGGCTTGTGACTTTTACATCCAACCCGAAGGCCTCAAAAAAATAGGGTTCTTAGATAAATCAGGAATCGAAAAGGCTTATCAACTTGGATACGAAGAAGGCAGCCGAGTGATTTCAGCCTACCTGTCGACGATTTAAACGTTGTCGAAGTCTACAGCTATACTGGTTGAAGTGATCTTAGCCTGACAGCTCAACACAAACCCGCTCGCGATCTCATTGTCTGTGAGCACCTGATTACGTGCCATGTCAGCACTACCCTCAGTGATTTTACAAATACAGCTACTACAAGACCCTCCCTGACAAGAATAAGGAGCGTCAATACCCTGTTCTAAAAGACTGTCTAAAAGGAATTCTTCTTTAGGCACCTGAACCTCGTGAGTCTCTCCATCTAGCAGAACACGAACAGAAGCCATCCCGCTGACATTAATCTCTTTGGCGTTTTCTGAAGCCACGAAAAGTTCAAACAATATATTCTCTTCGGCTACGCCTTGGTCTAAAAGAGTGTCCTTTGCAAGGTGAATCATTGATTCTGGTCCACAGAGGTAGGTTTTATCTGGCACGCCTAGTCCGGCAAGTTTATTTTTCAACGCATGTAGAATAACACCCCTATCGATTCTTCCGAAATAGTCGCCTCCTTGTTCACGAGAAAAGGCGTGAACGGCAAAAAAACGGTCACTAAAGTTTTGAGAAAGTTCCTGAATTGAACTCTTAAACATCATCGAACGGTCACTTTGATTTCCATAGATCAGACCAACTTTTACCTCTGGGTTGTTTGACAGGGCTGCTTTCATAATACTGAGTAGTGGCGTTATACCGCTACCAGCCCCTATTGCCAAGATTGAATTTGCCCCTTTATCGAGAACAAATCCGCCTTCAGGAGCAGCCACCTTCACAACATCCCCTTCTTTAAGCGTTTGATTAGCATAGGTAGAGAATATACCACCAGACACTTCTTTGACTCCAACGGTGATCATCTCGTCTCTGGGGACTGAGGCGATAGAATAGGATCGGCGAATTTCCTTATCACCTACCGAATGACTAAAGGTGATATATTGACCGGGTTCAAAGTGAAAAGTTGACTTTAGATCAGCAGGTATAGTTAGACTAATTGCTATAGAGTCAGCGTTAAACCGCTCAATTTTGGATACTGTTAAGGAGTGAAAATTCATGGCAATTCTTTTAAGCAAAAATACGAAGCTTCTATAGATTTTAAGATGTACCGATTAGGACTTAACTTAGGCGGGTGAAGAGAACACGACTTTCTTTATTTCTAGGGCTACTATTAACTCTAGGCTCCTGCGCGATCGTTCCTTCATCGCGAACTAAGCTGCAGTCGAAGCGATTAAACGCCAAGTTTAATACGCTATACAATGGCGAGCAGGCACTACTCAACTTTTTAGATCAGCGAAATTCTAGTCAAAACAATCTATTAGAACCGTTATCTCCGCTACCCGATTGGTATTTTACAAGCCCAACAGACACCTCTTCAAACAATTCTCTTGAGAGGGTTGAAGAGAAAGCCGCCAAGGCCATACAGCGGTTTTCTGTTGAAGTTGGCCAAAAGGAAAAGAACGATCGATTAGATCGTGCCTACGAGCTATTAGGGTATAGTCGGTATTTTAACGCAAGACCCTTTCCTGCGCTGGAGGCTTTTAGAAAGCTTAGTTCCTATTCAAACAGAAGCCAGGCTATTGCTCCAGGTTACTTAGGCGAAGCATTCGTCTTCTTCTCAACAAAAAACTATCCGGCCGCCGAAGAGGCCTTAGATCAAATAGAAATTCTAGCTCCGAGAAAATGGGACCAGCGTTATCTCGCTTCGTTGCTTCGCTCGCAAATAAGATTAGAGTCGCAAGACCTTTCGGGCGCGATTAAAAATCTCGAATATGCTCTAGAACAGAAAGTTCCTGATTCATTACTGCGACGAACCCAGTGGGCTCTTGCCCAATTGCATCAAAAACAGAACCAACAAGGCTTATCAATTGAACTTCTGAAACAACTAGCAAAAGAGAAAAGCTATCGTTATGCTCCGTATCGAATACTCGCCCAAATAGCCTTGACAGATCAAGAGAATCTAAACACCGAAGATTATCACAAGGCCTTAGACCGGATGCTTAACCGATGGAACAACTACGAAGATCGAGGGCTTATTTACCGTTCCAAGGGATTAAAGGAACTGAGTTTATTCAGAAACGACACTACCGCCAATCAATCGTTTCAAAACGTCATTTCGCATTTTGAAAGTTCGAATGAATTGGGGTCACCGGCGCTACAAATCGCAAATTTTGACACACTTATAGCCTTTGAACTACAGCGAAGAAATTATCGCGGTGCACTGTCGTATTTAGACAGTTTATTACAGCACCAATCATTTGTCGCCCCCTTGAAATTAGAAGCTCGTCGAGGAGCTCATAAACAGATTTCAGAACTATTTGTACTACTAGATCGCGCATCAGAAATAGATACACTTCTCGCTTACTCAGAGCTTACTGAAGAAGAAAGAGTCAGCCGAATAACCGCTAAAGTGCGCAATGAAATTGAAGCTAAACAGAAACAAGAGCGCGCCGAACAATTGTTGGCTGAAATCGACCAAGAGGAAAGCGAAGAACTAGAGACAGAGCGTGTATCGAGCTTTTATTTTAACAATGAGCAATTAATAAAATCTGGAAAGTTGGCATTTGAAAAACAATGGGGAGCTCGATCCAACGTTGATTATTGGACGCTTCGAAGTGTTTCTCCAGAACGAGCCATTGCAGAGGCTGAGATTAAAAAAAGCAAACAACCAGAGGAGCGCGTTACAGCTCCAGCATCTGTTATAGAAAGTGAAATTAATTCTGCAGTTGCGCAAAAGCTTGGAGAGATTCCGGGCAACGAAGAGGCTGTTGACGATTTAATCAAAGAAAAAATTGAAGCACTCTTTTCAAGCGCCTCTATTTACTATTACACCTTTAATGATTATTCGAGCGCCGTACAATTACTTCAGCCATTATTAGAAGGCTCCTCTGATTTGATTCAGGCAAACACGCTATACACGCTCTATTTGATCAGCGTTGACACCAATGAGGTTGCCGCTCAGTCTTATAAGAATAGATTGCTTAAGGAGCATCCGAACAGTCTTTTTTCGCGACACCTCAACTCAAAAGGGATAGAAACAATTGCCTTAGAGCAACGATTGGCTAAGCTATACATCGACCGTAAACATCAAGAGTTGCGAACCACATTTGACAGCATTAGCAATGCTCAATTACGAGTTAGCCCCTCTGCAGCCCTATTGTTTGCAAAAAATGAATTCAAGATTGCAGGACTTGAAGCTTTTGAAAAGGCCTTAGAACAGTTACGACTGCTCTATCCCAACAGCTATTTATCAAGAGAGGCCATTCAAACCCTTAAGGTGATCAATCTTCAGTCTGAAAAGGCAGCTAATAGCGATTCCGCTAAAAACAGAGTTTCATTAGTAATGGATGTCAGCAAAATGACTCCAGAGGAGCAAATTAAATTTCAGAGCAGATTATCGAAAGCGCTCAAGGCTCAGAATTATTTAGCGAAGGCCTACATCGAACAATTTGATACCGATCATACTATGGCTGTGCTTCATCGCTTTTTTGAGGCCTCTTACATCCAAGAATTTATCGACAACAATGTTGAACTCCTGTCGTCGGTGCCTTTGTATGTCCTCACAGAATCAGAGTATATCAGGGCTTATCAGACGAAGAACTGGGCTCTTTTTTCTGAAAAACAAGTTCTGTAATGAGTGACAACAAATTTCGTTCGGCCATAAAGTATAGCGGGATTGCCATTCAAATGGCGCTGATCATCCTGGCGTTTAATTTTGTTGGCGAAAATCTCGGCGATCGCTTTGAAGAGGAATGGATCCCTTCTTTAATTACACTACTCGGAGTTTTTCTAGCGATGACCTCAGTTATTGTTCAAGTATTAAAAGAAAACAAATGATTAAGGAAGTATTAAAAATTATAAGCCTTCCCTTTGTATTGGGCTCCATTCATTTTCTTTTTAGCGACTCAATTACACGTGATTTCTACTTGTTTTTTATGGGGATGATTGTGGTGGGAGCCTTGCTTATTTGGGCGCTTACACTAATTGAAAAGACGTATTACATCGGATTTAGCTACCTGGGGTTTTTGGGGTTGAAACTTATTCTTTTCATGATTCTCTTTGGAGAAACCTTGGAGACCCTTACGGCCTTAGAACCTACTTCGAGAGCGGCTTACTTAATCCCCTTTTTTGTATCTCTATTGGTCGAAATCGGAGCCTTATATAAAGTCTTAAACCACACTTCTAATTCAGAATAAAATCAAAATTTATAAGCCGTGGTTTTATAGTTAATTAGAATACTTACCTTTGCCACAATTTTAACAAAGCCGACAGAAGTAAATCGCTCAAATGAAGTTAGGTAAAACAGCTAGAAATAAGGTGCTTAGCCTCTTTAGTTTATTCTTTTTTTACGGAGCATTCGCAGCGAGTGATAGCCCAAAAACAGAAAGTGAATCAGACAATCACGGAGCGGTAAGCAGTGAAGCCGAGATCAGTGAGTACATCTTACATCACATTAAAGATGCCCACGACTTTCACTTATTTTCTTACAACGACTCAGAGGGTCACCGCAAACATATCGGCTTTCCACTACCAGTTATTGTATATTCTTCAAAAGGATTTAGAACCTTCATGTCTTCTGAATTTCATCATGATGATTCAGGTCACCACGTAGTAGAACGTGATGGGGTTTCTTTGGTAAAATATCATGAGAAAATCTACGAATTAGAAGAGGGTGCGCACGGTGTTGAATTTGATGAACAGCACCATCCGACCAACGCCCACGCTGTTTTAGATTTATCGATTACTAAGAGTGTATTCGGATTTCTACTAGTCAGTCTTCTTATGCTATTTGCTTTCGGCAGATTAGCTAAGCAGTATAAGAAGCAGGCTGTCCCAACCGGATTTGGTCGAGTGCTCGAACCACTTATTCTATATGTTCGAGACGAAATCGCCAGACCGAACATCGGAGAAAAACACTACAGAAGATTTACAGGATTTTTGATGACGGTATTCTTCTTTATCTGGATTTCAAACTTACTTGGCCTTACTCCACTTGGATTTAACATTACCGGTCAAATCGCGGTAACTTTTAGCCTTGCCTTATTCACCTATCTGATTACTCAGTTTAGTGGTACTAAGGATTATTGGAAGCATATCTTTTGGATGCCAGGAGTTCCTGTTCCGATGAAAATTATTCTAGCGCCTATCGAATTGCTTGGAACTTTAACCAAGCCATTTTCGCTAATGATTCGTTTGTTCGCAAACATTTCTGCAGGCCACATTGTTGTGATGAGTCTAATCTCTATCGCAATCATTATGAAAAGCACCTTGGGTGCTGCCGGAGCCACAGTTCTTTCATTAGCACTGTCGTTCTTTTTAACATTAATCGAGCTTCTTGTCGCCTTCTTACAGGCATATATTTTCACTATGCTTTCAGCCTTATTTATTGGTATGGCGGTAGAGGAACACGATCATCATTAATAATTAAATTTTTGTTTAATCTATAGTTCAATCATTATGACAATTCCAAATTTAGTAGGTGCAGGCCTAATCGTTATCGGAGCAGGAATGGGTCTTGGTAAAATCGGTGGAAGTGCAATGGAAGGTATTGCACGTCAGCCAGAGGCTGCCGGTAAGATTCAAACTGCAATGATTATCATCGCAGCACTATTAGAAGGTTTAGCATTCGGTGCTCTTTTCTTAGGAAAATAAACCTTAAAACAAAGTGGGTTGGCCGCGGTTGGCGGCCAACAACACTTTAATTAAAACGGTAACAAAGGAATGGAACAACTATTAAACGATTTTTCACCAGGATTATTCATCATGCAAAGCGTGTTAATGCTTGCTGTGATTTTCTTAATGGTAAAATTTGCTTGGAAGCCTATCGTTTCTGCTCTTGATGAAAGAGAAGAAGGTATCAAGAATGCTCTTGAAGCTGCAGAAAAGGCGAAGCAAGAGATGGAAAGTATTTCTTCATCAAACGAAAAACTTTTCAATCAGGCTCGTGAAGAACGAGATGCTATGCTTAAGGAGGCTCGTGAAATGAAGGCTAAGATGATTGCTGAGGCCGAAGCAAACGCTGAAGCAGAAGCAGCAAAAATCATCGCTAGCGCGAAAGAAGCCATTGAGGTAGAGAAAAAAGAGGCTTTAGCAGAGTTAAAAGCTGAGGTAGCTCAACTTTCTATTTCGGTCGCTGAAAAATTATTGAAAGAAGAACTTTCTGACGCCATAAAAGACGCGTCATTTGTGAATGGTTTACTTGGAGAGGTAAACTTAAAATAAACTATGAAACACTCGAGAGCCTCATTACGATACGCAAAAGCTTTGTATGCCGCAGCTTCTGAAAAGAATGTTGTCGACGCCGTACAAAGTGATCTAGCTTCTATCCAACTAACTTTGTCTGAAAACAACGAATTAGTTGCTGTGCTTGAATCGCCTGTTGCGAGTAGCAGAGTGAAAAGAGCGTATCTCGACCAGATTTTTACTGATTTAAATCCGTTGACCAGCGGCCTACTTAATGCTCTTGTTAGTAACGAGCGACTCGAATTACTACAAGATGTTATTGTTCGCTATGCCGAAAAGCACAACGAAGGTCGCGGAGCAGTAGTTGCTACTTTGAAAAGCAGTTCGGCTACTACCGAAGCTTTTGACAACGAAATCATTGCAAAAATCAAGGCCTCTGGTTATTCAGAGGTAACTCTTGAAAAACAAATCGTACCTGAACTTATTGGTGGATTTGTTCTAAGAATTAACGACCTGCAGTTTGATGCAAGTCTTTCAAAACAACTGAATCGATTAAAAAGAGAATTTTCTAATAGTCTATAACGATGGCAGAAGTAAAAGCAGCTGAAGTTTCAGCAATCTTAAAAAAGCAAATCGAAGGATTCGACGCTAGCGCTACCCTTGACGAGGTAGGAACTGTACTTGCAGTTGGTGACGGTATCGCACGTATTTACGGTCTATCTAACGCACAATACGGAGAACTTGTTGAGTTCGACGGAGGAATGCAAGGGATTGTACTTAACCTTGAAGAGGATAATGTAGGTGTTGTACTTCTTGGTCCATCTAAAGAAATTACAGAAGGTTCTACAGTAAAGAGAACACAACGTATCGCTTCTATCAATGTTGGAGAAGGTGTTGTTGGCCGTGTTCTTAACACTCTTGGTGAGCCAATCGATGGTAAAGGAGCTATCGAAGGAGAGACCTTCGAGATGCCTCTTGAACGCAAGGCGCCTGGGGTTATTTTTAGACAGCCAGTAAACGAACCACTTCAAACAGGAGTTAAGGCGATTGACGCGATGATTCCTGTAGGTAGAGGTCAGCGTGAGCTGGTTATTGGTGACCGTCAAACGGGTAAAACCACCGTTTGTATCGATACGATTCTAAATCAAAAAGAATTTTATGATGCAGGTGAGCCAGTATACTGTATTTATGTAGCTGTTGGTCAAAAAGCTTCAACGGTGGCTGCTATTGCTAAAACTCTTGAAGATAAGGGAGCTCTAGCTTATACTACCATTGTTGCAGCAAACGCATCAGACCCTGCGCCTATGCAGGTTTATGCTCCTTTTGCTGGTGCAGCCATTGGAGAATATTTTAGAGACACGGGTCGTCCAGCACTAATCGTGTATGATGATCTATCTAAGCAGGCGGTAGCTTACCGCGAGGTGTCACTTCTTCTACGTCGTCCACCGGGACGTGAGGCGTATCCTGGAGACGTTTTCTACCTTCACTCAAGACTACTTGAGCGTTCGGCTAAAGTTATCGCAGATGATTCAATTGCGAAGAACATGAACGACCTTCCAGAATCTCTAAAAGATAAAGTAAAAGGTGGAGGTTCGCTAACCGCTCTTCCTATCATTGAAACACAAGCGGGAGACGTTTCAGCTTATATCCCAACCAACGTAATTTCGATTACTGATGGTCAGATTTTCTTAGAGCAAGATTTATTCAACCAAGGGGTTCGTCCTGCGATTAACGTGGGTATCTCTGTATCGCGTGTAGGAGGTTCTGCACAGATCAAGTCGATGAAGAAAGTTGCGGGTACTTTAAAGCTTGACCAAGCACAGTTTAGAGAGTTAGAAGCGTTTGCTAAATTCGGTTCTGACCTTGACGCGGCAACCCTTAACGTCATTGAAAAAGGTCGTCGTAACGTAGAGATTCTAAAACAGGCACAGAACGATCCTTACACGGTAGAAGATCAGGTAGCAATTATCTACGCAGGTTCTAAAAACCTACTTAGAGAGGTTCCTGTAAACGCAGTTAAGGCTTTTGAGAAAGACTACATTGAAACTCTTAGAATGAGTCACCAAGAGGTTCTTTCTAGCTTGAAAGCAGGAAAACTAACTGACGAGGCAATTGCAGTACTAACTGAAGTAGCTGCTGAAGTAACTAAACGACACCAAGCATAAGAAAGGCTTTATGGCTAACTTAAAGGAAATACGTAACAGAATATCATCGGTTTCTTCAACCATGCAGATAACCAGTGCCATGAAAATGGTTTCTGCTGCTAAATTGAAGAAGGCCCAAGATGCTATTGTTGCTATGCGTCCCTACGCCGATAAGCTTTCTTTTTTATTGGCGGGCTTAGGACAAAACCTCGAAGAAGGTACTGAGAACGTATATGCTGAAAAGCGAGCAACGAAAAAGGTGCTACTAGTGGCTATTAGTTCAAATCGAGGGCTTTGTGGGGCTTTTAATACCAATGTCATTAAAGCGGTTAAAGCTGCATCTGAGTCTTATGGCAAAGAGGTTTCGGTTGAAATTTTAACGATCGGAAAAAAGGTGGCAGATGGACTCAAAGAATCGGTTATAGTTGGAGACCATAGCTCCATCTATGACGATCTAACTTTTGATGCATCTGCGGCTGTAGCAAACGATTTAATAGAGGCTTTTGTTTCTGAGCAATACGATGAGATTAGACTCGTATACAATTCGTTTAAAAATGCAGCAACTCAAATTGTTAAGAACGAAGCGTTCTTACCAATGGTAGCAGAAGGAGACGCCGCTTCAGAAACCACCACTGAGGAGTACATTTTTGAACCATCGGCAGAGGAAATCGTAAACGAGCTTATTCCTAAGTCTTTAAAAATTCAGCTATACAAAGCAATTAGAGATTCTTTTGCTAGTGAGCACGGTGCTCGAATGACCGCTATGCACAAAGCAACGGATAACGCTAAGGAACTCAGAGATCAGTTAAAACTTACCTATAACAAAGCGCGTCAAGCGGCGATTACCAATGAGATCCTCGAGATTGTAGGTGGAGCCGAGGCACTTAACGGGTAGTTGACCGACACAGTTTGTTTATCTTTAGGACATAAGCAATTATGTCTTGAAAAGTAGTCTTCGTATTCTTCCTTTTTTCTTTGTGGGACTTTTATGGTCGTGTGGTGCTTATCCAGATCACTACCCTGTTCACAGCATCGTTGCTCATCAAGTTTTACCGGGAAGAGCAGAGCAGAGTCCATATTTTCAGGTTTCATTCCAATTAACCGAATTCAAATCTTGTGAGTGGGCAGCCGCGATAGAGGGTTCGTCCAAAAAACTTGAGCGGCTAGAAGACTCATACCTTCTAAGATTAGATGTTTATCGGGATGGTGAAGAAGTTTTAATTTATTGTTTGAACCGTCCAAATCGCAAAACCAAGCTTATCTTACCGCCGTTAAGTCGTCCGATCATAAGACAATAGATTTATGGAGACCATTAAGCGTTTAGGAAAACAGATTTTTGTCTATGGGTTAGCCACGGTGCTCCCGCGCGCATTATCGTTTCTCCTATTGCCCTTATATACCTCAACCTTTGATCAAGCAGCGGGTTATGGTCAGTATGTTTTTATCTATTCTTGGATCGCCTTCTTTAACGTGCTTTTCTCCTATGGCATGGAGACCGCATTCTTCAGATTTTATCATAAAAGTGATCGGCCAGATCGTGTTTTAACCACCTCAATCTGGGCGCTTGCCGCATCTTCTTTGCTCTTGCTTGGTCTTGGGATCCTCTTCTATGAATTTATTGGGTCTGCCACTGGGATTCAGCCAGAGTTTGTAAAGAAGACTGTTTATATTCTAATTCTCGACGCACTGGTGGTAATTCCTTTTGCTTATCTAAGGGCCCAAGAACAAGCCACTAGGTACGCGGTTGTAAAATCGATCAACGTGGTGATCAATGTTGGCTTAAACATCTATTATCTAAAGTTCTCAGGAACGAGATTCTTAGGCCACGAAATCGATGCCATCTTTGAGGCTAATATCATTGCTAGTGCTTTCACCCTTTTTTGGATGCTCCCCGGTTACTTCAGATATAAACCGGTATTCGATTATAAGCTTTACAAACAACTCTTGAGGTATGCAATGCCAGTAATGCTTGCAGGAATTGCCTTTACCATTAACGAAGTTTTTGACAAGATTATCCTTACTAGGTTGGCGGGCGAAGCTGAAGCGGGGATTTATGGAGCATGCTATAAACTCAGCGTTTTCATGACACTTTTTGCGACCGCCTATCGAATGGGAGTAGAGCCTTTCTTTTTTAGAGAAGCAAAAAAGGAGAATAAGGAGAAGCAGTACGCAGAGGTCACCTATTTTTTCGTAGCCTTAGCTAGTGTTATCTATTTAGGGGTTATGGTATTCTTACAACCCATTGCCAAGCTTTTTTTACGTGATGAAATTTATAGAGAGGGTTTAATTATTGTTCCCTTTGTGTTGCTCGGAGCCCTGTTTTTAGGGGTTTATCACAACCTTTCGGTTTGGTACAAGATTACAGATCGAACCTATGTGGGTGCAGTGATTTCGGGCCTAGGCGCCTTAATTACTCTTGGTTTAAACAGCTACCTCATTCCACAAATCGGATATATCGCCGCAGCAATAGCTACTCTATCAGCCTACGGGGCGATGATGTTGATTTCGTTTTTATGGGGTATGAAATCCTATCCTATTCCTTATAAGGTGGCTCCTATGTTAGGTTACCTCGCCCTCTCTGTGGCCCTATCGCTTATCCATTTCTTTTTCTTTTCGACAAGCTTATGGATGGCCTTACTGTTCCTCCTCTTATTTAGTAGCTTTGTTATACTCATTGAAAGATCAACTTTAAAAAGACTCTTTACATCTTATGGTACCCGTTAAGATCATTAACAAATCGTCTCATCCATTACCTAGTTACCAGACCTCTCAGTCGGCAGGAATGGACCTTCGAGCAAACAACCCCAAACCTATTGTGTTGAAGCCTCTGATGAGGGCCATTGTTCCGACAGGCTTATTTATTGAATTACCTGAAGGGTATGAGGCTCAAATCCGTCCTCGTAGTGGATTAGCAGCTAAAAAGGGAATCGGTCTGGTTAATTCGCCAGGAACTATCGATGCAGATTATCGAGGAGAAATAGGGGTGATCGTAGTTAACCTTTCAAATGAGGATTTTACGATCGAAAACGGAGAGCGAATCGCTCAAATGGTAATTGCTAAGCACGAAGTTGCGAGCTGGCAAGAGGTTGAATCTTTGAACGAGTCAGATCGTGGATCTGGAGGATTCGGGAGTACAGGAACCGCATAAACAAAACTCAATGAAAATTATCGTACCCATGGCCGGAAGAGGCTCGCGCCTTAGACCGCACACCTTAACTGTTCCAAAGCCTTTAGTTCCTGTAGCCGGAAGCCCCATTGTGCACCGTCTTGTTAGAGACATCGCGACCATTCTAGACGAACCTATCGACGAGGTAGCTTTTGTTATCGGAGATGAAGCTTTTTTTGGCAAAGACGTAGAGGACTCCTTAACTGAACTTGCAGAGAGTTTAGGGGCCAAAGCCTCGATTTATCGTCAAGACCAGCCTTTAGGAACAGGTCACGCGATCATGTGCGCCAAACCATCTCTAGAAGGCCCGGCAGTGATCGCATACGCAGACACGTTAATTCGCGCAAAGTTTGAATTAGATGCCTCTGCAGATAGTGTGATTTGGGTCAAACAGGTTGAGAACCCCGAGGCTTATGGGGTCGTTGAACTAGACGAAAAAGGTCAAATCCAAGGATTAGTAGAAAAGCCAACCACTTTTGTGTCTGACAAGGCGGTTATTGGCATCTACTATTTTAAAGCCGTTGAAGAGCTGAGAGATGCGCTTACTTATGTTCTTGATAATGAGATCGTGAATGGAGGAGAATACCAGATTAATGATGGTATTAAGCGAATGATGCAGGCCGGAAAGAAATTTGTAACCGCTGAGGTAGCGGAGTGGATGGATTGTGGGAACAAAGCGATCACCGTGGAGACCAACCGTCGAATGCTAGGATTTCTGCACAAAGAAGGAGAGGATTTAATCAGTGATAACGCCGAAATTGTAAACAGCACTATCGTAGAGCCTTGTAGCATAGCGAAAGGAGCCAAAATTTACAATAGCACCATAGGCCCTTATGTATCGGTCGGAAGCCAAACCCATATCGATAACTGCGAAATCAAGGACACTATTATTCAGTCTCAGTCAAAAATCTCAAACGCAAAGATTCAAAACTCAATGATTGGAAATCACGTCATTTACGACGGCGATTTTACTTCACTTAGTTTAGGAGATTACAGCGCCTTAGAATAGGATGATAAAGAAACGAGCAGTCCTTTACGTATTAGCACTCAGCTTTACTTCATGTGCCTTGCTTAGGCCAGGGGTAAATTCCGTTTCGAATCGCACAGGATCACATCCGCTCGAGGTTAATCAAAGAAACTTTCAAGAATCAGAGGGGATTAGAGCTCGTATTAAGGCTGAATTAAAAAACGACGCCGACATCAAGGCCGTTACCTTATCAATGCGACTAAAGCCAAACGAGGGGATTCTTTTAAGCGCACCACTCGGTGTCGCGAAAGCTTTGTTGTCTCCAGAAGAAGTCGCCTTTTACAATCGCCTAGATCGAACTTATTACAAAGGCTCTGTTTCAGTCGTTGAAACCATCATTCCTGCTCAATTAAGTTACCAACACATTGAAAGGCTTTTTCTGGGTCAGCCGTTGTTTTTAGAGTCTCTTGAGGCCCTCCAAGAATCAGAACGAAAGGAGGTTAATTTGCTCACCAATAAGACGGTGACTAGTCGAGTGTTTGCCGGAGATTTAACCAAACCCGCCAAAGGCTATTATCGGGTTGGACTCTCTACCGATAAGTCTCAAATCAGCTTTCAAGAGTTTCAGATCGACGGGTTTGATAAGCTGAAAATCACCTACCAGTACAAGAACAAAGATTCTTATACGCCAGAGCTCATACGATTAGTTGCGGGAGATCGAGTGCTTAATCTTGAACTAGAAGGGGTTCAACTCGACAAGAAATTGACGTTACCTTTTCAAATACCACCCGGTTTTACGACTATTAAATGAAGCGTTTCTGGTCCTTTTTAGTTGTACTTCTAACCGTCTATAGTTTTTCGTTTGCACAGCAGAAGACGCAACAGCAACGAAATCTTGAGAAACGTAAAGAGGAGATTGCGACAGAAATTGCTCAGATGGAGCGATTATTACAGCAACAAGTGCGTTTAAAAGGATCAGCCATTGATCAAATCCAACTTCTTGACAACAAGAGATATGCTCTTGAGAGTCTCATCGAACTTACCGCAAACGAAGTGCAACTACTTCAGCGACAAATAGCAGAAAGCAATCATCGAATCGACGATCTAAAGGATCAAATTGAAGTAATCAAGCAAGATTACCAGAAAGTAATTGTCAATTCGTATAAGCGAAAAGTCGAGAAAAATAAATGGCTGTTTTTATTAGCTACTGACAGCTTTAAGGACGCGCGAAGAAGGTGGAATTATTTATTGCAATACGCCTCTTATCGAACCACCCAAGCAGAGAGGCTTGTTCGCAAACAAGAAGAATTGCAACAGATTTCAGCCACATTAGAGGATCAACTAAAGCAAAAAGAAGAGAAGGTTGAAGAAAACCGGCGCCAGCAACGAGTCTTAATTGCAGACCGCGAAAAACAAGAACTGTTGATCGCTAATGCACGCAAGCAAGAGCGTGCCTATCGCCGAGAGCTCGCTGATCGCGATAAAGAACGAAAGCGCATTGACTCTGAAATTGACCGATTGATTCGAGAGGCCATTGAAAAGGCAAATAGAGAGCGATTAGCCAAGGCCAAAAAAGCGAAACGGAAAGACGGGTTTGTGCTCACCCCAGAGGCAGAAGCGTTGGCTAAAAGTTTCGAGGGGAATAGAGGAAGGCACATTTGGCCGGTAGAAAAAGGAATTAAAAGTATTGGGTATGGTACTTATGCCGACAAGTTGTATCCGGCATTAAAGCATTTTAACAACGGGGTTACTATTGCCACAGAATCTGGCTCAAAGGCGCGTGCGATTTATGACGGGGAAGTGATGAATGTGATGATAAGCCGTCAGGGAATAAAAGGGGTGTACGTTCGTCATGGAGATTATATTACCATGTATTACAATCTTCAGGACGTAAGTGTAAAGGAAGGGGACAAGGTGGTTGCAAAGCAAAGTCTTGGCACTCTTCACACCGACAAAGTAAGCGGACAAACCCTTCTCAAATTTTATCTTTACAAGAATACAACAAGGCTTAACCCAGAGGAATGGGTTTACAGGCTTTAGAGAGCTATTCTATCTCGAAAATCGCCTTTAGTTCAGTAGCTTCTTGAGGTTTCATTTTACCAGCTAAAACTAAGCTTAGTTGCTTCCTTCTAAGAGCAGCTTCATACCTTGATTTCTCTAGTTCAGTTTCAGGTATAATCTCTGGAACTTCAACGGGAGTCATGGTGTCATCAACAGCAACAAAAGTGTAGATCGCTTCATTGGCTTTAGTACGCTCTCCGCTAATTCGATCTTCGATGAATACATCGATAAAGATTTCCATTGAGGTTTTAAAAGCTCGCGAAACACTCGCTTCTATTGTTACCACACTACCTAGAGGGATAGCCGTGTTAAAAGCGACATGGTTTACCGAAGCGGTCACGGCAATTCTTCTGCTATGACGTCTTGCAGTGATGTAAGCGGCGCGGTCCATTTTGGCTAATAGCGCTCCTCCAAATAGATGGCTCAGGTGATTGGTTTCGCTAGGAAGTACTAGATCAGTGGTTACTGTTCTAGAATCAGATGGAGTTTTCGACTTCATTCTAAATTAGGTTGCTTAGGTCTACGCCTTTAAGTTGAGAATAGAAGAAATACCCTACCGATAAGACGGCTATTATCGCTAGAACGAGTGCTAGTTGATAGGTAAAAGAAGGAGAAGAAATTTCTTCTTCGACCACTTCAGCTTTTTCTTCAGCTTTTTTGGATGCCTTATGCTTTTCAGGTCTTTCGACTTCTGCTTCTGGTTGCACAACTTCTTTTTGAATAGGTTGGTCGATCTCTTTAACAACCTCTTCTTTTTTAGACGGCGGAGTTACGGCAGGGAGACCAAAACTTCCTAATTTAAGCTCAGAAGCTTCTGTGATTAATTGAATGAGGCCATTCGCTTTCTCAAACCTTCCCAAACCTTCAACGACTAAAGCGCCATCTTTATTAAGCGTTGATTTCCATTCAAACACTAACGATTTCAGTTTTGCTTTTGCATCGTCAAGTTCTAAAAGTTCCTTTGAAGCGATTACCGTAGCTAATACAGAATCATCGTTTGACAAATGCGGGTTGAATGAAACAGCACGTTTTGGAGGAAGAAGCTCACCGTTTTCATTGATGCTAATTCCTAAATAGGCCCCTGGTTCAAAAGCTCCAAAACCAGGTAGTATTACGAAGTTTCTCTCTTCAAGAAGCGTTTCGATATATGGGGCAAGATGCATAGACACAAATATCTTAAAATTTACTCAATTCTTATAGGCCTATTATTGGGCTGCAAGTATTCTTCAGCC
>JAAZVY010000003.1 GCA_018623195.1 Flavobacteriaceae bacterium
GCCTTAATGTGCTGCATCAGACCTTCGATAGAAATATCGCGATTTCTCACATAGGCAATCGTTCCTTGGACAACCTCAGTAAGATTATGCGGAGGCATATTGGTAGCCATACCTACAGCAATACCGGCAGCTCCATTAACCAAAAGGTTTGGAACTCTTGCAGGAAGTACGGTAGGCTCTTTAAGCGTGTCGTCAAAATTTAACTGATGATCAACGGTATCTTTGTCAATGTCGGCAAGCATTTCTTCAGCAATCTTTCTCATTCTTGCCTCAGTGTAACGCATTGCTGCCGGCGAATCGCCATCGACCGAACCGAAGTTACCCTGACCGTCAACTAGCATGTATCTCAAACTCCATTCTTGAGCCATACGTACCATGGTATCATACACTGATGTATCCCCGTGAGGGTGATATTTACCAAGTACCTCTCCCACAATTCTTGCTGATTTCTTGTATGCCGAGTTCGAGCGAACTCCGAGTTCATGCATTCCGTATAGAACGCGACGATGAACAGGTTTTAAACCATCTCTTACATCCGGTAATGCTCTTGAAACAATAACTGACATCGAGTAATCGATGTAAGCTGACTTCATTTCGTCCTCAATATTGATCGAAATGAGCTTTTCTCCTTCGTTCATTGATCTACAGTATTTGCTTATAAGTTAATAGGCCAATTTACGATTAATGACTAGCGAGATCGACGAATCTAACAGGGTTTAATCAACTATTTATCAACAAACCTGAAAAGCTGTCAGGTGAATAACTCAGGGCATGAAAATTGAATAATGGTAAGAAGATTTATTAATTTAGAGATTTAATCGCGGAAGTATGGACGATAATTTTTCACCGAGAGTTAAAGAGGTTCTCTCTCACTCTAAAGATGAGGCGCTTCGATTAGGGCATGACTTTATTGGAACAGAGCACTTGCTTTTAGGTATTCTTAAAGATGGTAGCGGAAAAGCGATCAGCATTCTGGATCAGCTCGATATCGATTTAGACCATCTCCGCAGAAAAGTAGAAATACTTAATCCTAGTACTACTGAAGGGTTGACGAGTAATGACAAGAAAAACTTGCGGTTAACTCGTCAGGCCGAACGCGCCATTAAAACAACGTTTTTAGAGGCTAAATTATTTCAAAGCACAACCATCAATACGGCACACCTTTTACTCTGTATTCTTCGAAATGAAAACGATCCAACTACGCGTTTAATGCAGAAAATGAAAGTGGATTACGACACGGTTAAAGAGCAGTTCAAGTCGATGATCACTCAAGATGAAGATTATCTAGATAGCCCGTCGGCTGATTCGTTTTCAGAGTCTTCTGACCTGCCCGAAGAAGAAAACGCATCAAATAAGGCCTCGAGTAGTTCAAAGAAAGGAGTGAAATCAAAAACTCCTGTTCTAGATAATTTTGGAAGAGATCTAACCAAACTTGCCGAGGAAAACAAGCTAGACCCAGTAGTGGGTCGATCTAAAGAAATTGAACGAGTTTCTCAAATTTTAAGCCGAAGAAAGAAGAACAACCCATTACTCATTGGTGAACCCGGTGTAGGGAAAAGCGCCATTGCTGAAGGGCTCGCGCTACGTATTGTTCAAAAGAAAGTATCCCGTATCCTATACAACAAAAGAGTGATTACACTGGATTTAGCATCGCTGGTGGCAGGTACGAAGTATCGCGGTCAATTTGAAGAGCGTATGAAAGCGGTGATGAATGAGTTGGAAAAGAATAGAGACATCATTCTCTTTATTGATGAAATTCATACTATTGTTGGTGCCGGTGGTGCAACAGGAAGCCTAGATGCCTCAAACATGTTTAAGCCAGCACTTGCTCGTGGAGAAGTTCAATGTATTGGAGCTACCACCCTGGATGAGTATCGTCAACACATCGAAAAAGACGGTGCCTTAGAACGTCGTTTTCAAAAAGTCATTGTGGAGCCAACCTCTATCGATGAAACCATCGAAATACTTCAGAATATTAGAGAACGTTACGAAGATCACCATAATGTTCGCTACACTGATGAAGCCTTGGCTGCGTGCGTTAGTTTAACGAATCGATACATTAGCGATCGTTTTCTTCCAGATAAAGCAATAGATGCTCTGGACGAGGCTGGATCTCGCGTTCATATCATCAACATGAATGTTCCTAAGCAAATTCTTGAACTAGAAAAAAAGCTTGAAGATGTGCGTGTCCTTAAAAACGAAGTAGTTAAAAAACAACGATATGAAGAGGCCGCTAAATTACGTGATGATGAGAAGCGTCTAGAAAAAGAGCTAGAAGATGCTCAAGCAGCCTGGGAAGAAGAAAGTAAGCAACACCGAGAAATAGTCGACGCAGAACAAGTGGCTGATGTAGTATCGATGATGAGCGGTATCCCTGTAACCAAAATCGCAACAGCAGAAAGTAATAAGCTTGCAGAACTCCCCAATGTTTTAAAGAAGAAACTAATTGGTCAGGACGATGCAGTAGATAAAGTGGCACGTGCTATTCAAAGAAATAGAGCCGGCTTAAAAGATCCAAACAAACCTATCGGATCGTTTATATTTTTGGGTCAAACAGGTGTTGGTAAAACACAGCTAACCAAAGTGTTAGCAAGAGAACTTTTTGACAGTGAAGATGCACTTATTCGAATTGATATGAGTGAGTACATGGAGAAGTTTGCTATTTCGCGATTAGTCGGTGCACCTCCGGGATATGTCGGGTATGAAGAAGGCGGACAACTCACTGAAAAGGTGAGAAGAAAACCATATGCAGTCATCCTTCTTGACGAAATCGAAAAGGCACATCCGGATATTTTCAATATGCTTTTACAAGTCTTAGATGATGGATATCTTACCGATAGTCTGGGCCGTAAAATCGACTTTAGAAATACAATTATCATCATGACTTCAAATATTGGAGCGCGACAGATTAAAGATTTCGGGCAAGGTGTCGGATTTGGAACTGCAGCCAAGAAAGCTCAAGAAGGAGATCACAACCGTGGAGTCATTGAAAAAGCGTTGAAGAAAGCTTTTGCTCCTGAGTTCTTGAATCGTATTGACGACGTTGTTGTGTTTAATGCCTTAGAAAAAGAGGATATCCACAAAATCATCGATATTGAGCTTAAAAAAGTCGTTCATCGCATCGAAGATTTAGGCTACAAAATTGAGCTATCTAAAGAAGCGAAAGAGTTCATCGCTGACAAAGGGTTCGATAAACAATACGGTGCGCGTCCACTAAAAAGAGCGATTCAGAAGTATATCGAAGATTTGTTAGCCGAAGAGATTGTAAATAATCGTTTAACTGAAGGTGATCAAATAATTTTAGACCTAGAAGATTCGAAAGAGAGTCTAATCGTTCAACGATCTACGACCACCGAAAGTGCCGATTAAAGATTAAACAAAATGCAGCGTTTCGACAGATCTGCTGCAGAAGAAGTAATAATTCTAGACTGAAAATAGAATTATGTTAAAAAGAGTACGGGTTTCTGTACTCTTTTTTTGTTTTGAAGTACTTTGCTCGCTTAGAATTAATCAATCATGATCGTATTAAAATTTGGAGGTAGTTCTGTAGCCGATTCAGAACGCCTTGACAAGGTGGTAAAAATTATAAAATCTCATGCAGAAAATGACCGCGTAACGGTTATAGTTTCAGCGTTCGGAAACACCACTAATCTTTTAACTACGGCCCTTCAATCGGCTTCAATACAAGACAAGGAGTACGTAGATTCACTAGATAGTGTTTTTGCTAAAGTAGATGCCATTTCTGAAAGCCTTGAGCTTTCTGAGACTGCGACAAATTCAATTACTAGATATAAGGAAGAGCTTTCGAAAATGCTAGAAGGAGTGTTTTTAACTAGAGAAGCAGGGCCTCGAATTACCGATAAAGTATTGGGAACAGGCGAACTTTTTTCTTCTTTACTCCTGGCTGAAAAGCTCAATAGCTCAGGAAGTAAGGCGATTTGGAAAAACTCTTACAATTTTATCAAAGTAAGTGACGAAAACGGTGAAAAAAAGGTGATGCAAAAATCTTCTTATCGTTCGATGCAAACTTTACTAGAACATAATGAAGTTGTTGTACTTCCAGGTTTTATCGCAAGTACTGAAAATGGAGTTCCCACTACCCTAGGGCGAGGAGGGTCTGATTTTTCCGCCGCACTTTATTCAGCAGGACTAGAAGCAAGTAAACTCTTCATCTATACCGACGTAAGCGGGATTTATACAGCAGATCCAAGAGTCGTAAAACAAGCACGACCCGTTGAAAAACTTTCCTATCGCGAGGCTTTAGAGTTATCGCATTTTGGAGCTAAGGTATTGTACGCCCCATCAGTACAACCTGCTTTTGAGAAAAAAATCCCTATTTACATTAAAAACACCTTTGAGCCCGATGCTCAAGGAACACTAATTCAGGATCTTGCAACCGATGAGAATACAACCACCGTAAGTGGTATTACTCATTTAGAGTCTATTTCTTTGATTACTGTTGAGGGCGCCGGTATGATTGGACGATTCGGATTCGCCAAACGCTTTTTCGAAGCCATAGGTAATGAAAGAATTAATATTATATTAATTACCCAAGCCTCTTCAGAATACTCATTGTGTGTAGCTGTAGCTACAGAAGACGCACACCGAGCAAAAGCAGTAATCGATCGAGAGTTTGCGCTAGAAATCGAGACGCGCAGAATACAGCCGGTGACTGTAGTTTCTGATTTAAGTATTGTTGCACTAGTTGGAGAGCAAATGAAGAGTCATACTGGAGTAAGCGGCAAACTCTTTAGCAGTCTAGGAGCCAATAACATCAACATCGTAGCCATCGCACAAGGTTCATCGGAGCGAAACATCTCCTTTGTCATCGAACAAAAGAATGTCAAGAAAGCGCTGAACACGATTCATGAACGTTTCTTTGAGCGTCAACGAAAGCAAGTCAATCTATTTGTTGTTGGTGTTGGAACCGTCGGTTCTCGCCTATTAAATATTCTCAACAATCAAAAAGAGCACTTGCTCGAAAAACTATCGATTGACCTTCGTGTTGTAGGAATTAGCAATTCTAGAACTATGAGTTTCATACCTGGCGGGCATCACCTAGAAGATTGGAAAAAACCACTCGAGTCAGGTAAACCTGCAAGTATAGAGACCTTCATAAGCACCATAACAGAGCTCAATCTACGCAACAGTATTTTTATCGACAATACAGCGAGTGACCTCGTTGCTAGCACCTATTATCGACTATTATCCCAAGGAATTGGGGTCGTTACCTGCAACAAAATCGCGTGCTCTTCAGACCTAGACAACTATAAAACCCTACAGAAAGAAAGTATAAGAGGACAAGTTCCTTTCTTCTATGAAACCAATGTAGGTGCAGGATTACCCATCATAGACACCCTTAAAAATCTCATTGATTCTGGAGATTCAGTAAACGCTATAACTGCGGTTCTTTCAGGAAGTTTAAATTTCATTTTCGATACGTATAACGGGACCGAACCTTTCGAATCGATTGTTCGACAAGCAATGACGGGTGGATACACCGAACCAGATCCAAGAATCGATCTGAGCGGTCTCGATGTAAAGAGAAAGCTATTGATCTTGGCACGAGAAAGTGGTTATCCATTAGAAATTGAGGATATCAAAACAGCTCCTTTTCTCCCTGAAAAGGCTGCAAATGCAACGAGTGTCGATGCGTTTTTAGACGCACTAAAAGAAAACGAATCTCATTTTCAATCGCTCTTCGAGAGTGCTAATAGTAAAGGAAATAAACTGAAGTTTGTGGCCGAGCTTTATAAAGACGAAAATGATCAACTCATTACTAAAGTCGGGCTAAAAGCGGTCTCCCCTGATTCAGATTACTACAACCTTTCAGGAAGTGACAATATTCTGATTCTATATACGGATCGTTACCGATCTCAACCCCTTGTCATCAAAGGAGCCGGGGCCGGAGCAGATGTAACCGCCTCAGGTTTATTTGGGGATATTATTAGAGCAAGCAATCAACGATGAAAAACACTATTCGCATATGGTGTCCTGCTTCTGTAGCTAACATTAATGTTGGATTTGATGCACTGGGTTTTTGTCTTTCTGACGCCGGTGATGAAATTATTGCTGAACGCGTTGATAGCCCTGGCATTCATCTCGGAGAACTAAAAGGATTTCCTACCCCCAATAAGCCCGAAGAAAATGTTGCCTTTGTGGCAGCTAATTCGGTTTATCGAGCTGCCAAAGAACCGAACATCGGGATTCGACTAAACATTGATAAAAGAATTAAGCCAGGTAGTGGGGTCGGAAGTAGTGCAGCAAGCGCCGTCGGAGCTGCCTTTGCTGTAAATGAGCTACTCGGTAAACCATTTACCAAAGAAGAATTACTACCCTTTTGCATCGACGGTGAGGCTATTGCTAGTAAAACTAGGCATGCTGATAATATTGCTCCGACGCTCTTAGGAGGATTTTGCTTAGTGGTCACTCAAGACGATCATTTGGCAGTAAGTCTAGAAACCAATTTAGATCTACATTACGTAGTTGCGCATCAACAGATTGAGATTAAAACCTCTACTTCTAGAACGGTAATACCCCATGAAATCCCTTTAGAGACAGCGATCAAACAATGGAGTAATCTCGGAGGCTTTACGGCTGCTTTATTCAAAAACGATAAAGATTTACTCGCCTATTGTGCGAAAGACTTTGTGGTAGAGACTCACCGAAAGTCACAAATTCCTCACTTTGATGAGCTGAAAGAATTAGCAGTAGCGAATGGAGCTTTAATTTTTGGGATTTCTGGCTCAGGACCCTCGGTATTTGCCTTATGTGAAAGTGATCAAAGCGCAAAGGCAGTAAAGGAATCCTTTGATCAGCTTTTAACTAAAAAAGAACATGCCTACCATCTATATTCTGGTAGCGTAGATAAAAAAGGAGTTCATGAACTACTATAATTTAGGTTCACGTTCGATCGTCACTTCCTTTAGTGACGCTGTTATTCAAGGAATCGCACCCGACCGATCACTCTATTTTCCTGAGCGAATTCCTCAACTTTCGGCCGATCTTTTAAAAGATATCGCTGATATTCCACTCATTGAATTAGCGATAGAAGCAATGCACCCCTTTACTTCGCCAGATCTTAGTAAAAAAGAGCTAAAACTAATTCTCGAAAACACCTTAGACTTTGAATTTCCATTAGTAGAAGTTGGTCCCCATTATACTTTAGAATTATTTCATGGCCCTACACTAGCATTCAAGGATGTCGGTGCTCGATTTATGGCGCAATGTCTAGGTAAGTTCGCGGGTCGAAAAAACTGGAGTTCTAAGACGACGGTTCTTGTGGCGACCTCAGGAGATACTGGCGGTGCGGTTGCCAACGGATTTCTAGGTGTTGAAGGTGTCGATGTTGTTATTCTGTTCCCTGAAGGAAAAGTAAGTGAGGTACAGGAACTTCAAATGACTACCTTAGGTCAGAATATCACAGCACTTGAAGTTAAAGGAAGCTTTGATGATTGTCAGTCCTATGTAAAGTCAGCTTTCGTTGATAAGGATCTAGTTAGTCACAGAAGGCTTACCTCTGCGAATAGCATTAACGTGGCACGCTGGTTACCTCAAATGCTTTATTATTTTGCCGCCTATCAAAACTTGAGAAAGCTTGGAGACTCGAGAACACCAGTATTTTCAGTTCCTTCAGGGAATTTCGGGAATATTTGTGCAGGGATGATGGCTAAAGAAATCGGGTTACCCCTAGAACGTTTTATCGCTGCAACTAATGTCAATGATACCGTAGTTCGCTATTTAAATAGCAAGGTCTACGAACCTAGACCTACTACTCCTACCCTCTCTAACGCAATGGATGTTAGTGACCCCTCTAACTTTATCCGAATCGAAGAGTTGTTTAAAAAACAAAAACTAGAGCGCGTGATTCAGGCGTACCGTTTTGACGATTCCCAAACATTGGAAGCCATGAAACATCTTTTCAAGGAGTACGCATATGTCGCCGATCCTCATGGGGCTATTGGCTACTTAGGCTTAGAAGCTGACCCTATTGATCCTTCTTCAGAAGTCGGTATTTTTCTTGAAACCGCTCATCCAGTGAAATTTGACGGAGCAGTGAAAAAGGCTATCAACAAGGAAGTGGTAGAGCCCGAGAGTGTTAAACGATTACGTTCTCTTGAAAAAGTTTCGAAAAAAATAGAATCATATACTGATCTCAAAGACTTATTAAGCAGTAATTAATCGCTAATTTTATACAAAATTTAGTGATGAAGAAAACTGCACTTTACGATAAGCATGTGGCCTTAGGTGCCAAAATGGTTGAATTTGCCGGTTTCCAAATGCCGGTTTCTTATGAAGGAATTCAATTAGAACACAAAGCAGTAAGGGAAAATGCTGGTGTATTTGATGTTTCGCATATGGGCGAATTTTTCATCGAAGGCCCAAAAGCGCAAGAATTACTAAATCGAGTATGTAGTAACGATACTGCTAAGCTCAAAATTGGCGCCGCTCAGTACAACTACTTTCCTAACTACAATGATGGAATTGTTGACGATTTAATCGTTTATAAAATGGATGAAGAGAAGTTCATGTTAGTGGTGAATGCCTCTAACATTGAAAAAGACTGGGCTCATATTAGTAAAGAAAATGAATCGATTGGCGCATTACTTAGAAATGAGTCTGACAACTATTCACTTCTTGCAGTTCAAGGACCAAAGGCAGCTGAAATACTACAATCCTTTACCTCATATGACCTTAGCAGTGTTCCCTTTTATCACTTTATTGAGGGGTCTCTTTCAGGAATCAATGATCTAATAATCTCAGCGACGGGTTACACCGGGTCAGGAGGCTTTGAGATCTATTGTAAAAATGACACCATCGATGCACTCTGGGACCTGATTATAGAAGCCGGGATTAAACCGATAGGTCTTGCCGCTAGAGACACCTTGCGTTTAGAAATGGGTTACTGTCTCTATGGTAATGATATTGATGAAACTACACATCCGATCGAAGCAGGCCTAGGCTGGGTAACTAAATTCAATCATGAATTCATCAATAAAGAGAAGATCGAGAAAGACAAAGAACAAGGGGTCGCTAATAGATTGGTAGGTTTTAAGATGATTGACAAAGGAATTCCAAGACACGACTATGAAATCTGCGATGAAGAAGGCACAAGAATCGGACGAGTAACTTCAGGCACCAGTTCTCCTTCTTTAGGTTATGGTATTGGTTTGGGTTATGTAACCACCAATAAGGCAGTGGCTGGTTCCAAAGTATTTATTCAGGTACGCAACAAATCCTTAGAAGCTGAAGTAGTCAAACTGCCCTTTTACAAGGCTTGATGAATAAACATCGGATATTAATTCTAGGGGGTAGTGGCTTCATCGGCCAGAAACTCTACAAAGAATTAAGTCCTTTTATCAATACCTACGCCACCTTTTGTCATCATCAAGAATTCGAGAACAATCATCGATACTTCTCCTTTGATGTGAGTGAAGACGACATTGTACCCCTATTAGATGAGATTAAGCCCACCCAAATTATCTCGCTACTGAGAGGACCTTATGCACATTTAGTATTAACTCATAAGCACATTATTGAATGGCTAGGCAGTCATAAAGCTCAAATTATATTTATGAGCTCTGCGAACGTTTTTGATGCCTATACTCAGTTCCCGAATTATGAAAATGACAAGACCCTCTCGGTGAGTCCGCAAGGAAAATACCAGATACAGATTGAAAACAGCCTAATGAAATTACCTGAACGCAAATGGACCATTCTGCGCGTTCCTATGATCTTTGGAAATCAGTCGCCTAGACTACAAGAATTAAAATCCCAAATCTTGCAAGGTGAGGCGATCGAGGTATTTCCCAACTTATCGTTGAATGTAACTTTCGCAGATAAATTAGCACAGCAAATTCATTACATCATCAATCGAAACAAAAAAGGGATACTACATCTCGGCAGCAGAGATCTTTGCTTACATGAAGATTTCATTCGAAGCTTAATTGATCGATTGGGCAACTTTCACCCCACCTTAAAGCGAGTATATACCACCAATGATATCCGTTACTCAGCTGTAATCTCTAAAGACAGACCCCTACCTAAGTACCTTCAATTCGACATTAATGATGTAATAAGGCATCATCACCCTATTTAAAGGATAGGCAATTTTATTACTTTTGTTTTCGAAATAAAATCACCGAAATGGGAAGAGCATTTGAATTTAGAAAGGCTAGAAAAATGAAGCGTTGGGCAGCAATGTCTAAAGCCTTTACTCGAATTGGAAAGGATATTGTGATTGCTGTAAAAGAAGGTGGACCAGACCCAGACAGTAATGCGAAACTACGTGCGGTAATACAGAATGCAAAGGCGGCAAATATGCCTAAGGATAATGTAGAAAGAGCCATCAAACGAGCTACCGACAAAAACTTAGGTGATTTTAAAGAGATCTTATACGAAGGATATGGCCCTCACGGTATTGCCGTACTCATCGAAACAGCTACTGATAATTCAACGCGTACCGTTGCTAATATACGTAGCTACTTCAATAAATGTAACGGTAGCCTGGGCACCTCAGGATCTGTTGAATTCATGTTCGATCATACCTGTAATTTTCAAATTTCAGCAGAAGGAATTGACCCTGAAGAGTTAGAGCTTGACCTTATTGATCACGGTGTAGAGGAGGTTTTTCAAGATGAAGACTCACTGATGATCTACGCTCCTTTTGAGGCTTTTGGTGCCTTACAGAAGGAACTCGAAAATCGGGGAATCGAAATTCGATCTTCTGGTTTTGAACGAATCCCACAGGTAACTAAAGAGCTTACAGAAGAACAAATTGCTGACATCGAAAAACTACTCGAAAAAATCGAAGAAGATGATGATGTTCAGAACGTGTACCACACTATGAAGGAATAGGTAGAACCTCGAGTAATTCCTTAGCATCTGAAAGCGTTAAAAAATCAGCTTCCTCAGCGCTCTCTTTCGATACTTCTTCGTGTGCCCATGTGGTATGAAACGGTATATGTATGGCCTGTGCCCCGATTTCAATAAGTGGAAGTACATCAGACTTTAAGCTATTTCCGACCATCAGAAATTCAGAGGTCTTGATCTGCAAATGATCGAGTAAATGCTTGTACTTTTCTGGGGTTTTATCGCTCATCACCTCCACATGATGAAAGTAATTGCTGAGTCCTGAAGCTTCTAATTTTCGTTCTTGATCGAGTAAATCTCCTTTGGTAAGCACAATCAACCGATATTTTTTAGACAGTTTTTCAAGTACCTCTTTGATATGAGGAAGCAATTCGACCGGATGTGCAATCATTTCCTTTCCCATCACTAGAATTTCTTCCAAGACTTTAGATGAGACCTTTCCATTAGAAAGCTCTAAGGCCAATTCAATCATAGACAACATAAAGCCCTTGATACCATATCCGTAAACAGGAAGATTCTGCATCTCTTTTTTAAAAAGCTCCTGATCTACCTTATTCTTGGTTTCAAAACGCTCTAATAGAGTGGCAAAACGCTCTTCTGTATCTCGAAAATAGGTTTCATTAACCCAAAGCGTATCGTCTGCATCAAATGCTATGGTTTTGATTTGATCAAAATTCATGAATTCAAGGTCTTGAAATTGACAATTGCATCTTCTAAATCAGCTCTAGTATCGATGCCTGGTGCATCCACAGAGGTTTCGATCATCTGTAATCTTTTGCCGTGCTCTAGGTAACGAATAGCTTCAATTTTTTCAGCGCGCTCTAGCGGCCCCATCATTAACTTAGGAAATTCTAACAGTGCCGATCTTCTAAAGGCGTATACCCCTTTGTGTTTATAACAACGTATTGTGGGGCTAGGATCTCGATGAAACGGGATCCCTGAGCGAGAAAAATAGAGTGCCTTACCAGTGAGATCAGTGACTACTTTGACCACATTGGGATTGTCAATAGTTGTCCTGTCGGTTATCGCGACCATCAGCGAGGCTAAATCAATAAGCTGCTCCTGATCTTTTCTAAAGCAATCGATGAGGGCCTTTAACGAGCTATGATCTATAAAAGGCTCATCACCTTGAACATTGATTATGATATCGGCCTGAACCCCTTCAGCCGCCTCTGCGATTCGGTCGCTCCCCGTTTCATGATCTTTTTGACTGAGAATCGTTAGCGCGCCGTGTCCCTCAGTGAGTGTGGCAATTTTCTTGCTATCGGTAACTACAATTACTTCATCAAAAAGTCCTGTTGCCTTAACAGCCTCGTAGGTGCGTAAAATGACCGGTAAACCACATAGGTCTAGAATCATTTTTTCGGGAAGCCTAGAAGAAGCCAGGCGAGCCGGTATCATAGCGACTACTTTCATAGGGAATAATTATTCATTAAAATAACGATTTTCAAAACCGATCAAAAATAGTTTCTCAGTGGCCCTTGTAAAGGCCGTATATAACCATCGAAAATGCCCTTCATCAAAACCATCAGGGGCATAAGGTTGTTCTACAAAAACACGAGACCATTGACCACCTTGCGCTTTATGACAGGTCATGGCGTACGAGAATTTAACCTGAAGGGCGTTAAACTCTGGATTAGTTTTCACCCCCATATAACGCTTGTATTGCGAGCTAAGATGCGCATAGTCTTCTGATACCTTTTGATAAAGGGTATTCGAATCTTCGTAAGTCAGTGATGGGCTGTCACTTGATAATGTATCTAAAAGTAATACGGTATCAAAAGAAGCCATTTCAGGATAATCAACCATCCGCACTTCTACCTTAGCAAATTGAAAATCGTAACGTTCATAAAATTGGTGAATACGTAAAACTTCGATTAAATCTCCATTCGCAATAAAAGAGGCTGCACTCGAACTATCGAACCAGAAATAATTGTTCTTAACAACCATCAATTGATCTCCAGGAGAAAGCGACTCTTCTAGAAGTAAAACCCTCGATCGGATATTCTGATTATACAGGTTAGCCCTTTTATTGGACCTAACGATAATAGTAGTTCCACTCACTCCTACCTCTCTGTAAGCATCCTCTAGAGCTTCGAGCATCTCACCTCCACTTAGTGGTCTAATGACATCCTCAAAGTTATCTACCTCTAATTTTAAATCATCGAAGTAGGTTTGTCCCAATTGTGAACGTAAATGGGTGGCATTATGCAGAACTCCACTATCCCGTTCTTGCCGAACAACATCGGTAAGGGTTGCCGAAAAAACCTCCTTCATTGCACGCATCCCCATAAAATCATCGTTAAGCGCAATACTCTCTTCAGATTGAACGGGGGGCAACTGAGCGGTATCTCCGATAAGAAGCAAAGAACAATTCTTTCCACTGTACACATATTTCAATAGGCTCTCTAAAAGAGAATCACTCAAAGATGAAGCGCGTTCTCCAAGATCATCGGACAACATCGATGCCTCATCTACAATAAAAAGAGTTTGGGTGTGTTTATTCGGTGCCAAAGTGAATTGAATTCCCTTCCCGCGGACCGATTTTGGAAAAAAAATCTTTTTGTGAATGGTGTAAGCAGGGCGCGAAGTGTATTGACTGATCACTTTGGCTGCTCTACCCGTTGGTGCTAATTGCACCGTTTTCATCCCTGTTTCAAGTAATACTTTATTCAAAGTATTGATGAGTGTAGTCTTACCAGTCCCTGCGTATCCGCGGAGAATAAACAATCTATCCGACTGATTTTCAGATAAAAAAGAAGCTAGACGTTCAAATGCCCTTTCCTGTGAATAAGTGGCAGTAAAAGGAAATTTGGAACGAAAAAGTTGAATAAAACGATCAGCCGACACAGAGGTGTTCATAAGCGCAAGATATCACCCTTTTCATTCTGTCACCAAAATCTTTAGTGATTGAAAAAAAATTGTAGATTTGTTTCCGTTCGAAACCAAAAATTTAAACGATGAAAACCGGAATAAAAGCAGTTCTTTATGTCATTTCTGTAGTGTTAGCCTACCAAATCTATCTATCGGTAATGGCACCTATCACTTTTAATAAAAACCGTGAAGAACGTTTTTCAGCGGTTATCGAAAAACTTAAAGATATTCGTGACGCTCAGGTAGCTTACCGAACCGTTAATGGTGAGTTTGCTAAAGATTTTGAAAGTCTAATCAGTTTCATTGATACAGGTGTTTACACGATTACTCAACAGAAAGATTCTTCTTTCATGAGATACAATCGAGTATATCGTATTGATATGCAGGTAGACACTGTAGTTGTTGATACTTTAGGCACCGTAGCAGTTAAGGATTCTCTATTCAAAGGAGATAACAGCTACAAAACATTATTCAGTGTTCCTTTCGCTCAAAACGGAGAGCGCTTTGAAATGAAAGCAGATGTTATAAATAAACAAGGATTCGACGCTCCTGTATTTGAGGCATCTGTTAAAAAAGACGTTGTTCTTTACGATCAGCCGAAAGATCTTTTGGCTCGTGAAAACGCCCACAACAGTATCGAAGAGGTCAATGGAAACACTATCAGAGTGGGTTCATTAACCGATGTAAGTACCTCTGGAAACTGGCCTTCTATCTACGACAAGAAGAAAAATAATTAATACCTCTTGGCTTTGACCTATCCAAAGTCAACAGATCAAACGATATCCATCCACATCACAACGGATGGATATCGTTTTTTTAGCACTAAACGAAACCTATCCTCCAAAGGGTTATTTAGTGAACATTCCCTCTACGAAGGGTTTAAAATGTTCATTGATGAGCAAGAGGATAGCAAATCTTTAAAACTGATTTATACCAGTACCAATACACTGGTAGCTGAAGAACTTTTCAAAAAAGATAAAGCGGCTAACTACCTCAAATTTCAGCTTAGAGCTCCTTATCAATCGGCCTATAACGAAATTAGATCAGTCGGCATTTACAATGTTTTCGAAAGTAATAACGAATTAGAGGCGGAGCTTCAAGCAAAAGGGATTAACCTTACCGTTTCTCATAGTGCCACAGAGCTAGTTAAGCGTGCCTTAGCGACACCAGATAAGTCTCAGGTTCGAATGGTAGGTGTTTTTCACGAGAAACATTTTGAAATCATCGTTCACAAAGGGTCAGAACTATATGGTTACCACCAGTTCCCTATTGTAAATGCCGAAGAAGTAAATTATTATCTCCTACTCATCCATTCACAAATCCTAGAAACTAAAGAAGGTTTTGATTTAATTTTATATGATTGTCATTCAAATTATGGAGGAGCAGCGGTTAAAAAAATTGCTGAATGGAATGGTGATTTACAATACATCACTGAGATTTTTCCATTCATTTAAACGGTTTTGAGAATTATTTCAGGCACACATAAGGGTCGTAAAATATCCGCTCCAAAAAACCTTCCTGTAAGGCCGACCACAGACCGAGCAAAGGAAGGATTATTCAGTGCACTATCACATCGAGTAAATTTCATTGAAATCAGTGTCCTAGATTTATTTAGTGGTACAGGAAATCTCTCCTACGAATTTAGCTCAAGAGGTACTACAAGAATTGATGCTGTAGACGCTCATCGCGGGGCTTGTCAATTTATTAGCAAAACCTCTGAATCGTTAAGTTTCAGTATTAGATCGATCTGTTCTGATGTATTTAAATTCATTTCAAAAAGCACCCAGCCTACTTATGATCTAGTAGTCGGAGACCCTCCATACGATATTGGAGAAGACAAGTATCTAGAACTGATTGATCAACTTACCGCTCAGCCATCATTGCTTAATGAATCAGGAATTTTGATCTTAGAACACGCTTCAAATTTGTCCTTTGACCATCACCAGTGCTTTGAAATGAAGAAAAAATACGGAAGTAGCACCTTCAGCTGGTTTAAAAAAAAAGCAGGCCATAAGCCGGATTCTGTCTAGCCCTGTCATTTATCTAGGAATCCAATTACTCAGATTCTCGAACCGCCTACCCTCCAATATCGAACGTGCCGCTCTCAAGCATTGGTTTACATGGCGTTTCACCGCGTAGAGTTTACCTGGTTTCACTACAGCCGAACTGTACCTGCTTTCTGTTGCACTAGTCCTCACCTCACGATGGACGGGTGTTACCCGCTACGCTGCACTATGGTGTCCGGACTTTCCTCTTTATCTCCAAGGATAAAGCGACAAGGTGGCCTGCTTTAGATCGTAAAAGTAGTACTATTGTTAATAATTCAAGGACTAGAAGCCTTTGAAGTTCATCAATGATCGCTCAACGAAACTTATATTTGTATTTATGGAATCTTTCGTTGTTTCAGCGTTAAAATATCGTCCAAAAGAATTTTCTGAAGTAGTTGGTCAAGAATCAATTACTAAAACTTTAGAAAATGCGATTGCCAATAATCGTCTAGCCAATGCCCTTTTATTTTCTGGGCCAAGAGGAGTTGGTAAAACGACGTGTGCTCGAATTTTAGCGCATAAAATCAACGAACAAAGCCTTGGAGCCAGCGCCGACAATGATTTTAGCTTCAACATTTTTGAACTAGACGCGGCATCGAACAACTCGGTAGACGATATTCGATCTCTAATCGATCAAGTTCGAATTCCGCCAAGAATTGGTACGCATAAAGTATATATCGTCGATGAGGTTCATATGCTCAGTACGTCCGCCTTCAATGCCTTTTTAAAGACTCTAGAAGAACCTCCTAAACACGCTATTTTCATTCTAGCGACCACAGAGAAACACAAAATTCTACCCACCATCTTATCTAGATGCCAGAGCTATGACTTCAAGCGTATTGGCACTAAGGACATGGCAAATCATTTAAGAACGATCGCTGAAGACCAAAAGGTCGAAGTGGAAGAAACTGCACTTCACATGATTGCTGTTAAAGCCGATGGAGGACTGCGTGATGCACTTTCTCTATTTGATCGACTCATTAGTTTTGGCGGGAACAAATTAACAGCAGAAGATGTTAGTAAGCATCTCAACCTTCTAGACTTCAATAGTTTTTTTGAACTCACCAATAGTCTTTTAGACAAAGACACCCGATCAATACTATTACAGCTGAATGAACTTATTAATGCCGGTTTTGATGCACAGTTAATCATCTCAGGTCTAGGAGCTCACTTTAGAAATTTACTAGTATCACAGAAAGAGGAGACTATCGCACTCTTAGATAGTTCAGAAGAACTCGTTCCAATGTATAAAGAACAGGCATCTAGATGTTCTATCGAATTTTTAATTGAGGGTATCGAGATTACTACCAAAGCTGATGCTGCCTATCGAGCAGCTAATAACAAGAGGTTGCTGATCGAACTCAGCCTACTTCAAATTGCTGGTTTCTCAAATTCGGCTGAAAAAAAAAAGCCTAGCCTAATCCCAGTTAATGAGGTGAATGAAACCACCTCTGCTGCTTCATCGACAAGAAATCAACCTCCCCTTGATTCTACTGAAAATAAAGTCGTTAAAGAAAAATCGGGTGAATCAGGTGTTGAGGAACAAACCACCTCTATTCCAGATACAACTCCTAATGTAGCTATCCGCATTGAAAAACCTTCTTTAGGTCATTCTGTTTCGGGATTATCTCTGGCTGCCATACAGAAAAAGAAGGAGATTAAGCAAAAGCAAGAAGAAGCTAATAAAGCAGCTGGACCTGAATCTATTGAGCCATTCACATTAGAAGATATTCAAGTTTACTACGACCAATACGTGGTCAGTCTTGAACAAAAAGGCAAAAAAATACTGGCCTCTAATCTTCAAATTGCTACCATTGATTTAATTGATTCTGAGACCCTACGAAGCACAGTTCCGAACGATACGATTCGTAGAGAAATCGAACAAGAAAAGGAGGCACTCCTTGTATTCTTGAGAAAACGAACAAAGAACGACCGTATCCAATTACAAGTAGAAGTTCTAGAAACAGAAAACTCTGAAAACTTTATTTATACGCCAGAAGAAAAACTAGAGCACTTGATCTCTAAATACCCTGCCGTGGCAGAACTAAAACAAAAATTCTCCTTAGACCTATAATTATGCTTGGATTAAAATTACCCACCGACCCAAGATGGGTGAATATCGTTGAAAAGAATATTGAAGAGATCCTCACTGATCATGCCTATTGCGAGCAAAAGGCCGCGAGCACGGCTATTTCAATTATTATAGGTTTTCCTGACCGTTCAGAACTAGTCAAAGAAATGACTGCACTAGTACGGGAAGAGATGGGGCATTTCAACATGGTGCATGAGAAAATCGTCGAAAGAGGATGGAAACTAGGAAGAGAACGTAAAGATGAATATGTTATCGAATTGATGAAATTCTTTCCAAAGGGAGGAAGTAAGACTACCCATCTCGTTCACAAGTTATTATATGCTGCCCTTATTGAAGCAAGAAGTTGTGAGCGATTTAGGCTACTTTCTGAAAATATAGCCGACAAAGAATTAGCCGATTTCTACCGCAACTTAATGGTAAGTGAAGCGAATCATTACACCATGTTTCTCGGCTTCGCTAGAAAATATGGCGACCGCGAGGTAGTTGATCAAAAATGGCAAGATTTATTAGCCTATGAGGCTGAGATCATGGCCAATCTTGGTAAGAAAGAAACGATGCACGGTTAATGATCTAACTTCTTTCGATAGTAGTCGTACATATCAAACTGCGATCGGATAGCAACTTTTTTGTTCTTGCGATACGCGTTGTCTTGTTTAGCCGTAAAGCGTCTACCCTTAACATTGTCATTCCAGCTCATCTCAAAACCATCGATCACTTCTTGCTTGAGATCTTCTTGGTAAATCGGCACTCCGACCTCTACCCTATTTTCAATGTTTCGGGTCATCCAATCCGCAGAGGATATGTATACCTTGGAATCGCCTCCATTTTCGAAAATAAAAACACGCGGATGTTCCAAAAACTTATCGACCACACTGATGGCTTCAATATTCTCGCTTTGTCCCTTAACGCCAGGTACTAAACAATTAATTCCTCGAATAACCATTTTTATTTTCACTCCAGCTTGACTCGCTTGGTAAAGGCGATCAATCATCTTGTAAGAGGTAAAGCTATTCATCTTAATTCTGATCGATGCTGGCTTCCCTGCTTTGGCGTTTAGAATCTCTTGCTGAATTAAACGCGTAAAGGTGCTTTCTGTGTAATGAGGGGAAACAATTAGATGCTTGTATTTTCTAACTCTATAGGTTGTAGTTAAAAAATCAAATACTTTTTCCACTTCAGTGAGTATTCCTTTATGCGAGGTAAACAGCGTGTAATCGGTATAAATTTTTGCCGTCGATTCGTTGAAATTACCGGTGCTAATAAATCCGAAATATTCTAAAGATCTCGGCTTGGTTTCTCGCGTAATCACGCAAATCTTAGAGTGTACCTTAAGGCCGCGAATACCAAAGATTAGATTAATTCCAGCCTCTTTAAATTTATTCGCATAATCAATATTCGATTGTTCGTCAAAACGTGCCTGAAGCTCAATCTGAACGGTTACTTTTTTGCCGTTTTTAGCTGCATTAATCAGAGCGGCCGCTACCTGAGAGTTTTTTGCTAGTCGGTAAATGGTAATCTTGATCTCCTTAACCTTAGGGTCTAGCGCGGCTTCTTTCAAAAATCGAATAACATACCCATAATTTTGGAATGGAGTATACATGAGATAGTCTCTCTTTCGAATTTGATCGAAAAGACTACCCTCCATCTCAAAACCTGCTATGGGTAGAGGGTCTATTCTCTCATACTGCAATTCAGATCTTCCAAAGTTGGGAAAGCTCATATAATCACGTCGATTGTGATAACGACCTCCAGGAATCACACTATCGGTATTCTCTATATCAATTTTCTTCTTCAGAAAGGTAAGTGTATCTAGTTTGATTCGTTTATCATAGACAAAACGAACGGGATCACTAATTTTTCGGTTACTTACCGAGGTAGATATCTTTTCTACAAAACTTTTTTCAAGATCATCGTCAATATCAAGTTCAGCATCTCGAGTAATCTTGATCATATGTGCCTCGATTTCATCGTAATCAAACATGAAGAAAATTCGATCAAGACAATATCTGATAATATCATCCAGTACCATTACGTAGTTCTTACCTTCTTTTTTGGGTAGCACCACGAATCGATCTAAGCTATTTGGAATTTCAATTAGGGCGTATCTAATCGATGCCTCTTTATTGTTCTTAGAACCTCCGGTGTTGTTGTATTTCGCTAAGCGAACCGCTAAGTATGCAGCGGTTTCTTTCAGCATAGGAAAACCGTCGATACTGTGAAGGTCAATGGTGATTAATTCAGGGTTAACCTTAGACAAAAAGTAGTCTTCAACAAATGACTTCTGGTCTTCATGAAGTTCTGATTCGTTAATCAAATAAATCTCGTGATCCTTTAATTCCTCGGTAATATCCTTAAGAATTTTCATACTACGAGACTGAGATTTAATCGTTAAGGCAGTAATCTGCGCTAATAAATCAGTCGCTTTAGTTCCACCGAGCAATTGCTTCCCAGTGGGATCATTATCAACAACCCGCTTAACCGTGGCATATCTGACCCTGAAAAACTCATCTAGATTATTGCTAAAGATTCCCAGAAAACGGATACGATCAATAATAGGAACTCGTTGATCAGCACTTTCCTGCAAGACTCGCTCGTTAAACTGAAGCCAGCTAATTTCACGATTAATATATTGATACTTCGAAGTAGACATAAAAGGGGATTAAAGGGGTAATATACGCTTTAAGGCGCTAATCGTACGGAAGACCAAGACTTATTATCATAATCATAACGTATACGATCATGAAGTCTATTCTCTCTACCTTGCCAAAATTCAAAGTGCTCTGGAACAAGGAGGTATCCGCCCCAATGATCGGGACGTTTTGGTAGTTCAGTTTTAAATTGCTCTTGAACCTTTTTTAAAGCATTCTCTAAAAAAGCTCTATCCGAAATCACCTGACTCTGAGGTGAAGCTAAAGCCCCAAGTCGACTACCTAAAGGTCTAGAATCAAAGTAAGTATCAGAATCTTTAGCCGAAATCTTTTCAACCTTTCCTTCAATAATTACTTGACGCTCCTGAGAAGCCCAAAAGAAAGAAATACAAGCAAATGGGTTTTCTTCGAGAGCTTGACCCTTTTTACTACTATAATTAGTAAAAAATACAAAACCTTGGGTACTGAATTCTTTGAGGAGTACCACCCTGGTGCGTGGTTTCATATCCTTACCAACCGTAGAGAGTGACATCGCATTGGCTTCCTCTATTTTGACGTCATTGTCAGCCTCTTCAAACCAGATTTTAAATAGCTCAAAAGGTGACGCTTCTAGGTTTGATTCATCGAGTGATGATTTACTGTAGTTTTTGCGATAGTTCGCTAAATCTTTTACGGCCATGGAAATTCAAATAATTCGTGATCATCAGAAAGAAGTACTTCACCACTTTTAAAATGATTCAAAGCTTCTTGCCTAAAGAGATCAAGATTTCTATATCGAGTTGAATAATGACCTAAAATTAAGAATTTTGACTGAGCTAATTGTGCAATTTTACCGGCCTCGGAAGCAGTAGAATGCCTTGTTTTCTCGCAGAGATGATCTTCTGTTTTTAAGAAGGTAGATTCATGGTATAAGACATGAGTATTTTCGATAATAGAAGCGATCCGAGGTAAAAAAGCGGTATCACTACAATAGGCATAAAGCTTGTTCCAGGCTCCATTATCAAACACCTCAAACAAGAAACCATTGGTGTAAATACGGTGTTTCAAAGGAATAGTAACTATCCGTACTTTATCAGACTCAAAAATAACCTCAGAATCAGATGATTCTAGTTCAATAAAACGAAGTGGATATCGTGTCCAAGAATCAGAAGCCTTCAAAAGTGTAGTTAGAAGTTCTTTAATCCCTTTAGGACCATAAATCTCCAATTCATCGGTGCGCTTCAACGAATTCATGGTTGCTATTAAACCAGGGAGACCATAAAAGTGATCACCGTGCAAATGAGAAATAAACACCTTCTGAATACCAAGAAGATTTACGCCACAAGCTCTTAAGGAACGCTGTGTTCCCTCTCCACAATCAATAAGAAAATGATTTCGATTAAAACTGATATACTGAGCACTAGGATTAGCTAGTTTTCTAGGAGTAGCGGCGTAAGCACCAAGAGTACGCACACTAAACCTCATAACCCTAAATCTCTTTGTATTTCTTCAAATTCGATGAGATCAATGGCTTCTTCTAAGGTAGGACAAAGGTTTATTGTTTCAGGTAATACCTCGTAGGTTAGTTTTTCAGATAAAATCACGAAGGATAATGACTTGTCACTCAGATCTGAAGCAATCTTTTCAATCCACTGAAAATCGCTATCACTAACTTCAGAATCGCTTAAAGCTACGATTAAATGCTCCTGCAGCTGATCTATATCATACCCGCGAAGCTTATCAATACTGTAATTTTCTAATAACTTATAAGCCATACCGATTTATTCCTTTATTGCTTACCGGCTAATAAATACATGACCGCCATGCGAATTGCAACCCCGTTAGAAACCTGATCTAAAATAATGGCATGTTCTGAATCGGCAATCGATGAGGTAATCTCTACTCCTCGGTTAATTGGGCCCGGGTGCATAATCAGAGGAACACGATCAAGGCGGGATAGTCGTTCATCGGTTAAACCATACTGCATCACATATTCTCGAGTCGATGGAAAATAAGATTGATCTAATCGCTCATTTTGAATTCGAAGCATATTGGCCACATCGGTATTGACAAGCGCCCGATCTAAATTATGCTCGACTTCAACGCCCAGGGAAGTTATGTATTTGGGCATTAGGGTCTGAGGACCACACACCGTAACTTTCGCTCCTAACTTCTGGAGTAAAAAAATGTTCGAAAGCGCTACTCGCGAGTGCAGAATATCACCGACAATAAGCACCTTCTTGCCCCCTAAATCTCCTAGTCTTTCTCGCATTGAGAATGCATCTAAAAGGGCTTGGGTTGGGTGTTCATGTGCTCCATCCCCAGCATTTACAATACTGGCATTAATATGCTTAGAAAGAAACACTCCAGCTCCTGGATTTGGATGGCGCATGACCACCATATCCACCTTCATAGCTAAAATATTATTTACGGTATCTACAAGGGTTTCTCCTTTCTTAACCGAGGATTGACCGGCAGAAAAATTCACCACGTCTGCAGACAATCGCTTTTGAGCAAGTTCAAAGGAAAGTTTGGTTCGTGTGCTATTTTCAAAAAAGATGTTGGCTATAGTAACGTCTCTAAGACTGGGTACTTTTTTAATAGGCCTTGAAAGAACCTCTTTGAAATGGTCAGCGGTTTCAAAAATAAGTTGAATATCATCCTCTGTGAGGTATTTGATTCCCAACAAGTGCTTTACGCTTAGTTCACTCATTTCAAATTCTTGTTTTCGATATATACAGCATCTTCTCCGTCCTTTTCTTTCCAAAGAACACGAACACGCTCTTCGTTAATTGCATCTACCTGTCGACCTCTATAATTAGGCTGTATCGGTAGATGACGAGAAAATCTTCGATCAATCAGCACCATAAGTTCTACAGAAGAAGGTCTTCCAAAAGATTGGATCGCAGATAATGCAGATTGAATACTTCTTCCTGTATAGAGCACATCATCGATAAAAACTACTTTTTGATTTTCAACAAGAAAGTCAATCTTGGTCTTACTCGCGCTCAGTGGTTTTTCAGATCTCCTGAAATCGTCCCTAAAGAATGTAATATCGAGATAACCGAGTCGCAGGTCGCTAACCGCATAATCTTCCTTTAAAAGTTTAGCTAATCGTTCTGCCAAATAAACGCCTCGAGGCTGTAAGCCAATTAGAACGGTGTTTTTAAAATCAAGGTGAGTTTCTAAAAGCTGATTAGCTAGTCGATGAAGGATTACTCCAATAGATTTTGAATCGAGAAGCAGGTTAGAAGACATATATAAAGTCAGCTTTAGCGCAAAAGTAACAAAAAAAGCCCGGGTAACACCCCGGGCTTTATTATTCTAGAAAGAAAAATGAATTACTCTCCTTTAGACTCCATCTTATCTTTAAGAGCCTGAAGTTGTGCATTAGCGTCTCCTAGAGTAGTCTTAGACTCCTCTGCTTGAGCTTCCATTTTCTTCTTGGTAGCAGTTAAGTTCTTAGCTTCCTGCTCTCTGAAGATTGCAGTATGACTTGCAACTACACGCTTGAAGTCTTTGTTAAATTCAATCACCTTGAATTCAGCCTCATCACCTTTTCCTAGTTTGCTTCCGTCTTCTTTTTCAAGGTGACGAGCAGGAATAAAGGCAACTATATCTTCATTAAAGGTAATGGTAGCACCCTTGTCTACTAAATCAGTGATTTTAGCTGTATGAACGGTACCTTCACCAAACTCAGCCTCATACTTATCCCATGGATTTTCCATAGTTTGTTTGTGACCTAGGCTTAGCTTACGACCATCAACATCTAACTCAAGAACCTCAACTTCAAGAGTGTCACCAACAGCAACAAACTCAGATGGGTGCTTGATTTTCTTAGTCCAAGATAGATCTGAAATATAGATAAGACCGTCGATACCTTCTTCTAGTTCAAGGAAAACACCGAAGTTGGTAAAGTTCCTAACGATTCCTTTGTGGCGTGAACCAACAGGATACTTAGAAGTAATATCAGTCCATGGATCTGGAGTAAGTTGTTTTACACCAAGAGACATTTTACGCTCTTCGCGATCAAGAGTAAGAACTACTGCTTCAACCTCATCACCAACATTCACGAAATCTTGTGCAGATCTTAAGTGAGTTGACCATGACATTTCTGAAACGTGTACAAGGCCTTCAACTCCTTCAGCAACCTCAACAAACGCACCGTAATCAGCAATAACTACAACTTTACCTTTGATTTTAGAACCAATCTGGATATCATCGCTTAGTGCTTCCCATGGGTGTTTCTCAAGTTGCTTAAGACCTAATTGAATACGTGACTTATTATCATCGAAGTCAAGGATTACAACATTTAATTTTTGGTCAAGCTCAACGATTTCTGACGGGTGGTTGATACGACTCCAAGAAAGATCGGTAATATGAATAAGACCATCAACACCTCCAAGGTCGATAAATACCCCATAAGAAGTAACGTTTTTAACCACTCCTTCAAGTACTTGACCTTTTTCAAGCTGCGCGATAATTTCTTTTTTCTGCTCCTCAATATCTGCTTCGATAAGCGCTTTATGAGAAACAACAACGTTTTTGAATTCATGGTTGATTTTAACCACTTTGAATTCCATGTTTTTACCAACGTACTGATCGTAGTCACGAATCGGTTTAACATCGATCTGAGAACCAGGAAGGAACGCTTCGATACCAAATACGTCTACAATCATACCGCCTTTAGTACGACATTTCACAAAACCTTGTACGATTTCTTCTTTGTCGTGTGCATCGTTAACACGATCCCAAGCCTTGATCGTTCTTGCCTTTCTGTGAGAAAGAACTAACTGTCCTGACTTGTCCTCGCGAACATCGATAAGTACTTCAACCTCATCACCTACTTTTAAGTCTGGGTTGTAACGAAATTCGTTAAGAGAGATTACACCTTCACTCTTTGCGTTAATATCGATGATTGCTTCACGATCTGTAATATTGATTACTTTACCGATAACTACCTCTTCATGAGCAGTATCAACAAAGTTTTTCGCTACTAAATCTTCGAATTCTTTTAGTTTTTCATCGTCAACACGCTCAATACCTTCTTGGTATTTATCCCAATCAAAGCTGTCTAAAAACGCTTGTGGATTTTGGTTAGTGCTTGTTGATTCTGTAGAAGCAGTTTGCTCGTTTTGAGTCTCTTCTGCCATTTTTTCTTCAGCCATAATGCTGTTTCATTTGTATTTCAGCGACTTCTGTGAAGGTTAGCTAAAGCCCTGAAAGTTGTTAAAGTTGACAACTAGTCCTTTTCACCTTCACACCCATGGGTAGCTTGAAAAGGAGCGCAAAAATAACGATAAAATATTGATTAACAAATAAAAAGAAGGGGGTTTCAGACCCGTTCTTGATACAATTGAATAGCTTTTTCAAGCTGCTGCTCTAAACTAAGATCTGAGTTATCAAAATAAATGGCATCTGCTGCGGCACGAAGTGGATCAGTAGCTCTATTTTCATCCTGAAAATCTCTTGATTTCAAGTTATCAAGCACTTCTTCTAGACTAACCTTATCTCCTTTAGCGATAAGTTCATTATATCTTCTTTGTGCCCTAATCTCTGGGCGAGCAGTCATGAATAACTTTAACCGGGCTGAAGGAAATACTACGGTACCAATATCCCTACCATCCATAACTACCGATTGAGGTACTTTTTGCTGAAGCTCTACAAGCTTTCTTCGAACATCGGGTATCTGAGCCACCCCGCTTACCTTATTCGAAACCTCCATCTTGCGTATTTCATTCTCAACCACTACTCCATTAAGGCAGATTTCATTTTGAGCATTGAAACTAACCTCAATCTCATCTAGCCTATGGATCAATTCCTGATCACTCAGGTTATGTCTCATTTGATATAAGGCAACTGCTCTGTACATTGCACCTGAATCTAGGTACAAGATACCCAGATGTTTTGCAAGGGCTTTGGCAAGCGTAGATTTACCGGTCGAAGAATGACCATCAATAGCTATTTGAATTCTTTCTGACATACGTTTACAGCGTATTGCTTCCCTTTTGTTTGAGAAGTGATTCTTCAATCACCTGACTCATTCGTGACACGTAGGTAAATTTAACACCCTTAAGATATTCTGGCTCAATGGCTTCAACATCTTTTTTATTCTGTTCTGACAGAATGATTTGTTTAATACCTGAGCGCTTAGCAGCCAAAAGTTTTTCTTTAATGCCTCCGACTGGTAATACCTTACCACGCAATGTTATTTCTCCACTCATCGCAAGATTTGCCCTAACCTTTCGAGAAGTAAATGCAGAAACAAGTGCCGTAAGCATCGTTATCCCAGCTGAAGGCCCGTCTTTAGGAGTGGCGCCTTCAGGCACATGTATGTGAATATTGGTTCCCTCGATTTTTTCCATTGGGATTCCTAATTCATCATGATGAGATCGAATAAATGCGAGAGCGATGCTTGCTGACTCTTTCATTACATTCCCGAGATTACCCGTAATGGTAAGTACCCCTTTACCTTTTGAAAGACTAGCTTCAATAAAAAGAATGGCTCCCCCTACCGAAGTCCAAGCTAGACCGGTAACTACTCCAGGAATAGCATTCGACTCACTCAGATCATTCACATATCGCTTAGAACCCATAATCTCGTAAAGTTCTTCAACAGAAGGACTCACAGCATAATCGGTCTCCAACGCAACCGATTTAGCAATATGCCGAACGAGTTTCGCAATTTGCTTCTCTAAGCCTCTCACCCCTGACTCTCGAGTATACTCTTCAACAATAACTCGAACAAGTTTGTCGCTTAACTTTAAATGCTTTTTCTCTAGACCATGCTCCTTCAACTGCTTGGGTAGCAGATATTTCTTGGCGATTTGAATCTTCTCCTCTGTGGTGTAACCACTTACTTCTATAAGCTCCATTCGGTCCCGTAATGCGGGCTGAATTTCTCCGATATTGTTGGCGGTGGCGATAAACATTACCTTAGAGAGATCATAACCGATTTCTAAAAAGTTGTCATAGAAACTATCATTTTGCTCGGGATCTAAAACCTCTAATAGCGCTGATGAAGGATCACCTTGAGAGCTGTAGCTCACTTTATCAATCTCGTCTAAAACAAATACTGGGTTTGAGGTTTCTGCCTTTTTAATTTGACTAATGATACGACCCGGCATTGCACCAATATACGTTTTTCGATGCCCTCGAATTTCGGCTTCATCACGTAAACCTCCGAGAGACATTCTAACGTATTTTCTGCCCATAGCTTCTGCAATCGACTTACCTAATGAAGTTTTTCCTACACCAGGAGGGCCGTATAAACAGAGAATGGGAGATTTCATATCTCCGCGTAATTTCAATACTGCCAAGTGTTCGATAATTCGACGCTTTACCTCTTGTAAACCGTAGTGATCCCGATCTAGAATTTCTTGAGCAGCCTTAAGATCAATGGAGTCTTCTGAAAAAATATTAAACGGTAGGTCGAGAAGAAGTTCTAGATAATTTCGTTGAATCGTGTATTCTGCTACTTGCGGATTCATTCGCTGCAGCTTAGAGACTTCTTTCTCAAAATGATTGGCAATTTCAGTACTCCAGACCTTAGTCTTTGCGGTTTCTCTCATTTGAGCAATTTCTTGCTCGTAAGAAACACCACCAAGTTCCTCCTGAATCGTGCGCATTTGCTGTTGTAAGAAATACTCGCGTTGCTGTTGATCCAAATCAGAACGAACTTTTGATTGAATATCATTCTTAAGCTCTAATCGTTGATGCTCTAAATTCATCAACTTTAAGGTTCGTAAGGCCCGCTCTTTCAAATCTCCCAATTCGAGCAATTCTTGCTTTTCAGTGACAGTTAAATTGAGATTAGAAGAAACAAAATTGATTAAGAACGATCCGCTTTGAATATTCTGAATCGCAAATGAAGCTTCACTAGGAAGATTAGGGTTTACCTTAATGATCTTTAAGGCGAGTTCCTTGATTCCGTCAACGATTGCGGTGAACTCAGCATCATTCGTATTTGGGCGAGTCTCAATTAACTCGGTGACATTCGCTACGAGAAAGGGATCAGTTTGCACCATTTCTGAAAGATGAAAACGCTTTTTACCCTGAATAATAATTGTGGTATTGCCATCAGGCATCTGCAATACGCGAAGAATTTTGGCAACGGTACCGATCGGATATAAATCTTCAATACCCGGATTCTCAACTGCTGCATCGCGCTGCCCAACTACCCCGATCGTTTTAGACCCTTGATTAGCAGCTTTAATCAGTGCAATAGAGGTATCTCGACCTGCGGTGACTGGTACTACAACCCCAGGAAATAAAACGGTATTTCTAAGCGGAAGAATCGGCAGCTGCGCTGGAACATCCTCTTTGTTCATCTCCTCCTCATCTTCAGGAGTAAGAAGTGGAATTAATTCTGCATCATCTTCGATTCCAGAAGCGGACAAATTGTCAATACCGATATATAATTTTGAATCCATTAAATAGATTTAAGTCAATATGTCAGCGTTCAATCCATAAAACTGGTATTGAGCGGTGATTTTAAAGTTCAGCAAATAAAGGTTCAATTCCTATGCCAAGTGTTGCTTGTAACATTTAAAAACGTTTATCGTCATCAAATAAACCACATACACTATGAAGACATTCTCAAAATTAAGTTTTGCAATTATTGCCTTATTAAGTTTTCAACTACGAGCTCAGAATGAAATGACCAAAGATACGGGAGCTTATGATGCTATTCACATCTCAGGCCCTTTTGAAGTAACACTTATCAAAGGTCAAGAAGGAAGTATCAGTTTCGAGGGTGATGAAAAAGAACTAGAAAAAGTGACCTATAAAATCAAAAATAATGCACTCTATATCGGTTTAGAAAAGACTAGATTCTGGGGGTCATGGACTTCTATTAAGGGTAAAATCTATGTAGAAATACCTGTTCAAAAAATCAATGAACTTAGTATATCCGGATCTGGTTCTGTGAAAGGTAGTATTCCTGAAAGCGACGATCTTAAATTGGCTATATCAGGATCAGGCGATCTGCATATTGAAGCAAATGCTGAAACCTTAGATTGTTCCATCTCAGGTTCTGGAGATATTCATGCAACAGGAGCCGCTGAAGAATTAAAGGTTTCGATTGCAGGCTCTGGAAGTGTAATGGCAGACAGCATTAAAGCGGAAGATGTTAAAGTTCGTATCGCTGGTTCTGGTGACGCAAAGGTTCATGCAACTCAAAGCCTAGATGTGAGTATTGCAGGTTCTGGAGATGTGAGTTATCAAGGAAATCCAACTAAAATTTCTCAGGATATCGCTGGATCAGGTAAGGTTCGCGCAAACTAAGGGTTCGGAATCGCCTTTCGAAGTCTTCGGAGCAAAATGGCTCCGATCAGAAAGAATACGCCAAGAAATAGTGCTGCACTGCGCATACTTCCTGTTACTTGGGCAATATAACCATACAAGAAGGTACCAATAACAATCCCAATTTTTTCAGCCACCTCGTAAAAGCTAAAATACGAGGTGGTATCTTCTGTATTGGGGAGATTTTGAGAATAGGTCGATCGAGACAAAGTCTGAATACTACCCATTACTAACCCTACAAAACCGGCAGCGATATAAAATTCATTGGGCGTTTCAACAAAAAAGGCATAAACGCAAAGTAGCATCCAAATAGCGTTAATGACCACAAGTAAACTGATGTTATTGTAGTGTTCTGCCAATCTTCCCGTGATTACCGATCCAATAATCGCTACCAATTGAATGAGCAGTATACTCACGATCAGGCCAACGGTTCGTTCGGTATCTCCTCCCCAATTGATTTCTTGCTCCCCGAAATAAGCTGCAATGAGTAGAATGGTTTGAACCGCCATGCTGTAAATAAAGAAAGCGACAAGGTACTTCTTTAAAAAAACGAGTTCTTTGATCTCAGCGCTTACCTTTTTTAGCTCATTAAATCCACCGAGAAAAATTTCCTTACGACTTCCCTCCTTTTTATTCCCTTTAGGCATATACCAAAAGGTGTACTGACTGAAAAGCATCCACCATAAACCAACGGTAATAAAGGAGTAACGCATAGCAATCATCTCTGCGGGTTGGTCAGGAGAACCTTCAATTCCAAACAGATCGGGCTTCATCACCATCGCAAGATTGACTACTAGCAATAGCACACTACCTACATAACCCATCGAAAACCCTTTGGCACTTATGCGGTCTTGTTGTTCTTTGTGGGCGACATCTGGTAAATAAGAATTGTAGATGGCGATACTCATCCAACTACCAATCAGTCCTCCGAAGTAAAAAAGTAGGCTTAAGTAGATATAATCTAGAGAGAACCAATACAATCCGATACAAGACAAAGCTCCTAGATAGCAGAAGAACTTAAGAAAAAAACGCTTATTCCCTAAGTAATCTGCAATTCCCGATACCATTGGGGTGGCTAAGGCAATCACTACAAAAGCAGCAGAACTAACGTAAGAGATGAGTACACCTCGTTCTAAATCTAGGCCAAAAACACGAACCGATTCAACATCATAAAGACGAAATAAAGCGCCGTAAAAAATGGGGAAAACTGCCGAAGAAATAACTAAGCTGTATACTGAATTCGCCCAGTCGTAGAAAGCCCAAGCATTCAACATTTTCTTCGATCCCTTCTCTAATTCGATTCTCTTCATTTCGGTTGCTTTTACGTCCCAAAATGTACAACACTTTTTTAAAAATTAAGGTTTGGCCCGAATTTTGAACCTGTAAGAATAAAAAGATAATTCCATGAAAAAAGCAGTTTTATTCAGTCTACTATCCTTCGTTTTCCTTGGGTCTTGCAATGGTCCTGAAGGTCCCATCGGCCCACAAGGTCCAGAGGGCATATCTGTTTTCAGTAACGTTATGGAAGTTTCCGTTGACTTTGATGCGTCAAATAATTACGAGGCGTTACTTAATTTTCCGTCAGACTGGATCGTTTATGAGGCTGATCTCGTCATGGTTTATCTGTCTTATGAAACGATTAGCGATTCAAGCGGTCCTATAAATGTTTGGAGAGCGCTGCCACAAACACTGCTTACCAATGAAGGATTATTGCAATACAATTTCGATCATACCTACAAAGACATCAGACTCTTTATGCAAGCAGATTATGATCTCAGTTTAACTACTACTGCGGATCGCGAAAACCAAGTCTTTAAGATTGCTGTAATTCCTGCCCAATACGGTGACTTACTTCCGCATCTTGAAGAATTGTCTGAATCTGATTTTGACTATTTCAGCTTGAACTAATCGTTAGCAATTCAGGGCGATAGATAGTAACTTAGCATAAAAACACGCTATGAAAATTTACTATTTCTCGATTTTATTCTTTTTCTCTTGTTTCTTCACTGTTGGTCAAGAAAATGAAAAACAACCCGTTTTTCCTATCGTAAAAACAGATAAAGAATGGAAAGAACAACTAAACGGTATGGAGTACTATGTTCTTAGAAGATCGGGAACCGAATATGCCTTTAGCAGCCCTTTGAATGATGAGAAAAGAAAGGGGATTTATCGATGCGCAGGTTGCGATGCACCCCTATTTCGTTCTGAAAATAAGTATGACTCTGGTAGTGGATGGCCCTCTTTTGACAAACCACTATCAGAGAATGCGATTTTCTATGCAGTAGATTACGAAATTGGTGTGGCGCGAACCGAAGAACGTTGTGCGAATTGCGGTAGCCATCTAGGACACGTTTTCGAAGACGGACCTAGAGAAACTACAGGACTTAGACACTGTATTAATGGGGTAGCATTAAAGTTTGTTCCTGATGAAAACTAATCTGAATGAGAACGAGTGGAGAGAAAAATTAGGTGATAAGGCCTTTCATGTAATGAGAAAAGGGGGCACCGAAGCACCTTTCACAGGCCTGTACACCGACTCCTTTGAAGAGGGCGATTATCATTGTAAAGCTTGCGGAACACTCCTATTTAAATCAACGCATAAATTCCATAGCGGATGTGGCTGGCCAGCTTTCGATAGCGCAGAGGCTGGGGCCATTAGCTACCTACGAGACACAAGCTTTGGTATGATTCGAGTCGAGACGCGCTGTTCAAATTGTGATAGTCATCTAGGACATGTCTTCGAGGATGGCCCAACAGAAACAACAGGTAAGCGCTACTGCATTAACTCAATTTGTCTGGAGTTTAAACCCAAATCTTAGGTCGATAATTTAGAGTTATTCCTTACTTTTGAGGCCAATTAAAAACGGCTTTTACCATGCAAAATTTTGATCTGATTGTATTAGGAAGTGGACCAGGGGGTTACGTTACAGCAATACGCGCCTCTCAGTTAGGACTTAAAACAGCCATCGTCGAGAAAGAAAACCTCGGGGGTGTTTGTTTAAATTGGGGATGTATCCCTACCAAAGCACTACTTAAATCAGCTCAAGTTTTTGAATACTTAAATCACGCGTCCGATTACGGTCTTTCTGCAGAAAACGTTTCTTACGATTTCGATAAGGTCATTGGGAGATCTCGTGGAGTAGCAGAATCGATGAGTAAAGGAGTTCAATTTCTTATGAAAAAGAACAACATCGAGGTAATTAATGGTTACGGGAGTTTACTTCCTGGCAAACAGGTGAAGGTTACTAGCGCTGATAAGGTATCAACCATCTCAGCTACAAATATTGTTATAGCAACCGGAGCTCGCAGTCGTGAATTACCTAGCCTACCACAGGATGGAGTAAAGGTGATCGGATACCGCGAAGCGATGACATTAAAGTCACAACCCAAAAAACTCGTTGTTGTTGGTAGTGGCGCGATCGGAATCGAATTTGCCTACTTCTACAACAGCATGGGTACAGAAGTAACTGTGGTTGAATACCAGCCAAACATTGTACCTGTTGAAGACGAAGAAATTTCAAAACAGCTGGAGCGCAGTTTTAAGAAAGCTGGAATCAACATCTTAACTTCTGCTGAAGTTACTTCAGTAGATACTAGTGGTGAAGGTGTAAAGGCTACTGTTAAAACCGCAAAAGGCGAACAAGTTATTGAAGCAGACATTGTACTATCTGCTGTTGGTATCAAATCAAATATTGAAAATATTGGCCTTGAAGAGGTAGGTATTATAACAGACCGCGACAAGATTTTAGTGAATGAATACTACCAAACCAACATACCAGGTTACTACGCTATTGGTGATGTAACTCCAGGGCAAGCATTAGCCCACGTTGCTTCTGCCGAAGGTATTCTTTGTGTAGAGAAAATAGCAGGTATGCACGTTGAACCCATCGACTATGGTAATATACCTGGTTGTACCTATTGCAGCCCAGAGATTGCCTCTGTTGGTATGACAGAGAAGCAGGCTAAAGAAAAAGGGTTTGATATCAAAGTAGGTAAATTCCCCTTCTCGGCGAGTGGTAAGGCGAAAGCAAGTGGTAACTCTGACGGATTCGTAAAAGTCATTTTTGATGCTAAGTACGGAGAATGGTTAGGCTGTCATATGATTGGCGCTGGAGTAACCGATATGATTGCCGAGGCGGTAGTGGCAAGAAAGCTAGAGACTACAGGGCATGAAATCCTCAAAGCGGTTCACCCTCACCCAACGATGAGTGAAGCCGTAATGGAAGCAGTTGCTGCAGCCTACGATGAGGTTATTCACCTTTAGACAGAATCGACTCAATGGCGAGACGATAACTATCTAGTCCGCATCCGATAATTATTCCTGCTGCTTTTGAAGCAATAAAAGACTGGTGTCTGAAGGGCTCCCGTGCATAAGTGTTCGAAATGTGAACTTCGATTACTGGAGTATTAATTCCTGCCACGGCATCACCTAGACCCACTGAGGTATGGGTGTAAGCGCCGGCATTAAGTACAATACCGTCATAATCAAACCCATATTCATGAAGTTTATCGATGAGTTCTCCTTCGATATTCGATTGAAAATAGATCAGTTCGTGACCCGCATAGCGTGATTGGAGCTCCTTAAAGTAATCCACAAAGGTTGTCGAGCCGTAAATTTCAGGCTCTCTTTTACCCAATAAGTTTAGGTTCGGACCATTTATAACTGCTATCTTCATAACGCTAAAATAGAAGGTTTTCGTGAACTGGGAACAGGCCATAGCAGAATACATCAACTATTTAAAATTAGAAAGGGGCTCTAGTAAAGCCACGATAAGTAGTTACACCTACGATTTAAATAGATTAAAAGAAGCCCTGATAAGCAATGGGGTTGATCGGCCCACTCTAACACAATTAGAGAATTTAAGAGCATCGATGGGATCACTATCCGAAGCGTTAAGCGCGAGATCGCTAGCTCGATTAGTATCCTCTATGAAAGGCTTTTTTAGTTATTTAACGGCCGAAAAATATCTCGAAGTAAATCCTGCTGAACAAATTGAGGCTCCTAAACTTTCTAGAAAAATCCCGGTCTTTTTAACCGAAGCGGAAGTTCAGGAGTTCTTGAGTACCATTGACTTATCACACCCGCAAGGTAGTCGCAATCTCGCCATTTTCGAAATGCTCTATGCTTGTGGTCTTCGAGTATCCGAAGTTCTTCAATTACGTCTCTCTGACCTGTTTTTAAATGAAGGATTCATTCGGGTGATCGGAAAGGGACAGAAAACACGATTAGTGCCGATCGGTCCTTACTCTATAAAACGATTAGAGGGATATCTTGAAAATCGCGTATCAGAATATCAACCTCAACCCCAATATGAGGATATTTTATTCTTAAACCGACGCGGGAGATCGCTTACACGAGCCATGATTTTTACCCTTACCAAGCAGATTGCAGAAAAAACGAGAATTAAAAAAGAGATTAGTCCGCATACCTTTAGGCATTGTTTTGCTACTCACCTATTAGAAAACGGAGCCGATTTGCGCGCCATTCAATTAATGTTGGGTCATGAAAGCATAACGACTACCGAAATATACCTACACAGTTCGGTTGAAAAACTGCGGGATACCATAGAAAAACTTCATCCTCGTTCTGATTTCTAAACCTGAAATTTCTCACTACCTTAAACCTTATTAAACCTCAACACATGACAAAACTTAAATTGACCATCGCAACACTTCTACTAAGCAGTTTTGGCCTTGCACAAAAGACCACTCAAGTTTTTGAATCCATAGAAACCCATTTGAGTGATTATGAAAGTATTGCTCTTGAAATTTGGGACTTAGCTGAAATGGGTTACCAAGAATACCAATCAAGCAATCTACTTAAGACACGATTAGAAAGCGAAGGCTTTTCTATTACTACAGGTGTAGCTGAAATCCCTACCGCTTTCGTTGCTGAATATGGATCCGATGGCCCTGTGATAGGTATTCTAGGTGAATTTGACGCGCTCCCTGGTCTTTCTCAGAAAGCAGTACCCTTCAAAGAAAGTGCTGATGCTATTGGCGGACACGGATGTGGTCACCATTTATTCGGAACCGCCTCACTTGCCGCCGCGGTTGCCCTTAAAGATTGGCTAATAAAAACCAAAACCGAAGGCCGTATCCGATTCTATGGAACACCTGCCGAAGAGGGAGGTGGAGCAAAGGTGTACATGTCTCGTGCCGGGCTCTTTGATGATGTCGATGTGGTTTTACACTGGCACCCTGGAGCCGCTAACCAAGCAAATGAAGCTGCTGCACTAGCTAATATTTCAGGAAAATTTAGATTTAACGGAGTTTCAGCACATGCCGCCGGAGCCCCAGAAAGAGGTCGTTCTGCGCTTGACGCAGTTGAAGCTATGAATTACATGGTGAATATGATGCGTGAGCACGTCCCTCAAGAAACACGAATTCACTATGTAATCACTGACGGAGGAAAGGCTCCCAATGTGGTCCCTGACTTCGCAGAGGTCTATTACTATTCAAGACATCCCTCTAGAGAGGTAGTTCGCAACGTGTTCGATCGCATCGTTTTAGCTGCCGAAGGAGCTGCAAAAGGTACAGAGACTACCATGAGCTATGAAATCGTGAATGGAGTTCACGAATTGTTACCTAATCAAACACTACAAACCCTAGTGCATGAAAGCCTATCAACTGTGGGCGGATACACCTATACGGCAGAGGAACGCGCCTTTGCTGAAAAGATCTCTGAGAGTTTAAATCGTCCGCTAGACGAGGGTGTTGCTAAAGAGGTTGCTCCATACCAAGAGGCTTCTAGAGCTTACGGCTCAACCGATGTGGGTGACGTTAGTTTTGTTGTTCCTACGGTAGGTTTTGGAACCGCCACATGGGTTCCTGGCACCTCAGCACATTCATGGCAAGCCGTTGCTGCTGGTGGTACTAGCATCGGATTAAAAGGTATGGCGGTAGCAGCCAAAACATTAGCACTTAGTGGAGCTAAGCTTTTTAAAAATCCAAAGATTATCGCTAAGGCAAGAGCTGAATTTGAAGAGCGTAGAGGGGCTGATTTTAATTATCGTCCTCTTCTTGGGAATCGTCCTCCTGCTCTTGACTACCGAAATTAAAAGGGAATTCTCTCTTCTTGTGATCCTCGTTATAGGCTAAAAGTTCTTCTTCAGGGATCACCTTTAAGAATGAAGGGTGTTGTTCAATAGCGAACTCTAATTTCTCAATAATCGAATCGACCGATTCGTTTTCGTAATCAATTTCTAAGGGATCTTTAATCACCATCGATTGTAGGATCCCTTTCTTTTTGATATAAATACCTTTTCGATCGAAAGATCTCCTAAATCCATCAATAACGATTGGGACCACTACGGGTTGATAGGTTTTAATAATATGAGCGGTACCCTTTCTAATCGGTTTCCAAGGGCGAGTAGTGCCCTGAGGAAAGGTAATTACCCATCCGTCATCTAGCGCTTTACCAATATTAGATATATCGCTGAATTTCACTTGACGCTTTACCTCTTTCCCCCCTGCTCTCCAAGTCCGTTCAATACTAATCGAACCGGCATAGGCTAGAATTTTTGCAAGTAAACTGTCATTCATCGTCTCCTTGGCAGCGATGTAGTATAAATTCAATTTTGGTCTTAATAGGTATAAGGCATTTTTTATTGAATCTTCTCTGCCTTGAAGACTCGCATTGAAAACGTGAAACATAGCAACCACGTCTGCAAAATACGTTTGGTGATTACTCACGAAAAGCACTTTTTTACCCGGTAACTTTCTAAGAACATCAGATCCTTCAATTTGAAGGGTGTTAAAACGCTTGTAACGGGCATGCGTCGCAAAACCAGCAAACAAGATGAGGAGTCTCTTTAAGAAGAGGATGTGACCAAATGGATTTCGTTTGAGTAACGGCATAGCGGCGGCTAATGTACAAAAGCTTTTAGATGTTTTATCTTTGAAAAAACGAATGAAATGAAGTACGCCTTCTGTCTTAGCGCATTTTTATTGTTTTTTTCCTGCAGTGAATCCGAGAAAAAAAATAATTCCAACCCCACCACTACCCCAACTTTAATAGAACCAAAGGTATCGGTTCAAGCAAAGAAAGAAACTGAGACAGAGTCATTTGTGTTAACTGAAGAAAATGCGATTCCTTTTTTCTTCGAATATGAAAAGACGTTAGAAGAAGACCATCTCACTTTTGAAACAAGCTTTGGCAATTTCACGGTTCGATTATACGCTGATGTTCCCTATCACCGTGCTAACGCGGTATATCTTGCCAAAAAAGGATACTTCGACAACACCATGTTTCATCGTGTAGTAGAAAATTTCATCATTCAAGGTGGAAATGCAGATACTCCAGAGCTGCCGAAGAAACGAAAAGCAATTGGCAGGTATCTATTACCTCCTGATACCGACAAAAATCACCCTCATCACCGAGGTGTAATTTCAATGCCTAGCAGTGATATCGACAACCCTCATAAATTGGCTTCTCCTTTTGAATTTTTCATTGTAGTAACCAAGCCTGGTTCCTATCATTTAGACGGTAACTATACCGCCTTTGGAGAAGTAATTGAAGGTATGGAGGTCGTTGACCAAATAAACGCCGTAGCAGTCGACCAAGGGGATTGGCCTCTACAGAACGTCTACATCAAAAAGGTAACCGCTTTTAAAGGTTAAGAGAGGCTTCGAACTCGAATACCGATCGAACAATTATTTCAATACACTCATCAATCTGCTCTTTGGTCATCACCAGCGGAGGAGCAAATCGAATGATATTACCGTGCGTAGGTTTCGCTAATAAGCCATTATCTCTAAGGGTTAAGCAAAGATTCCAAGCAGTTTCGCTTTCTTCTGTATCGTTGATAACAATCGCATTCAGGAGTCCCTTTCCGCGAACTAAACTCACTAGGCTACAGTCGCCTAGTTTCGAACGTAGCTCATTTCTGAAATATTCTCCTAGTTCAAAGGCATTTTCTGCTAATCGTTCGTTCTTAATCACCTCTAGAGCAGCAATACTAACCGCAGCTGCTACTGGATTACCACCGAAGGTACTCCCATGCGAGCCTGGAGTAATTACTTGCATCACATCGTCATTAGCTAAAACCGCTGAAATCGGATATGCTCCACCTGAAATTGCTTTTCCAAGAATTAAAATGTCCGGTTTTACCTCAGGGGTACCACTACAGTGCTTATCTGCACATTGGCAATTACCACAGGTCGCCAGAAGTCTTCCTGTTCTAGCAATACCGGTTTGAACCTCATCGGCTAAAAGGAGTACTCCATGTGCTTTGCAAAGGGCTGAAACCTTAGCAAGGTATCCTTCATCGGGTACCATCACCCCAGCTTCGCCTTGAATGGGTTCTACTAGAAACCCTGCAATATTTGAGTGCGCCTTAAGAACCTCTTCTAAAGCATCCGCATCGTTATAAGGGATTTTTATAAAACCACTAGTGTAAGGTCCAAAACCTTGACGAGCTGTTTCATCCGAAGAGAACGAAATGATCGTGGTGGTTCTACCATGAAAGTTTTGATCACAGACAACAATTTGAGCCTGATCTTCGGGCAAACCCTTCACCTTATAGGCCCAACGTCTTGCAATCTTTAATGCAGTCTCGACAGCCTCAGCACCTGTGTTCATCGGGAGAACCTTGTCGAAGTGAAACGTTTCTGTTAGGTATTTCTCCATCCGACCCAGTTGATCATTGTAGAAAGCTCGTGAAGTCAGTGTTAATTGTTTCGATTGTTCAATAAGTGCATCAATAATATCCGGATGACAATGCCCCTGATTTACCGCTGAATAAGCCGATAAAAAGTCGAAATACTTCTTACCCTCAATATCCCACAAGTAAACTCCCTCTCCTTTTGCTAATACCACAGGAAGCGGATGATAATTATGCGCACCATATTTATTTTCTAAAGCGATAGCTTCTTCAGAACTGCGAATCGAATCAATCATACTTATTTTTTTAAAGCCCTTCAAAGTTCGACAATACAATCCGCATAACCAATTACCTTTGCAGTTATGAGCAGAAAACCGCAGAGAGTTCTTGAAGACTTAAAAATTCACACCCTAGGAGCGAAAGGAAAGGCAATAGGGAAAACGGAAGAAGGACGTGTTGTATTTATCCCATACGTGGCACCAGGTGATATCGTGGATGCACGCGTTGTAAAGAAGAGAAAAAATTATCTCGAAGCCGAAGCCATTTCGATTAAAAGTGAATCTGAGCAACGTGTTGAACCTAAGTGTGAGCATTTTACACGATGCGGCGGCTGTAAGTGGCAACACCTTAAATATGATCAGCAACTGGTCTACAAACAAAATGAGGTATTAGAAAATCTCAAGCGAATTGGAGAAATCATCCCCGAACGCATCGAGCCAATATTACCCTCTGAGACCATCTATCACTATCGCAACAAAATGGAATTTTCATTTTCAGATAGTCGATGGATTGAAAAAGAAGAAATCGAGAGTGGGGAGATTTTTGACCGTAGAGGCCTAGGTTTTCATAAGCCAGGGATGTGGGATAAAATTATCGATCTCAATCACTGCTATCTGCAAGGAGAACCCTCTGACCGCATACGCAAGTTTTGCAAAGAAGAAGGAATTCGTCAAGAGCTTGAATTTTTCAACCCACGCAACCGCACGGGTGCGCTTCGCACCTTGATGATTAGAAATACCTTGGCTGGGGACCTAATGGTTCTTATTCAATTTTATGAGGCCTCTAAAGATCAGATAGAAAGCTATCTTTCTGCGATTGCTAGCGAGTTTCCTGAAATCACTTCACTCCTATATGTGATCAACCAAAAAGGGAATGATACGCTGTACGATCAGGATATTATTGTTTTTAAAGGCAAAGATCACATAGAGGAAACCATGGAGTCTTTGAGATTTAAAGTCGATGCCAAGTCGTTTTATCAAACCAATAGTGCACAAGCGCTTCGTTTGTATGAAGTAGCTAGAGATTTTGCTGATCTAAGTGGTGATGAACTGGTTTATGATTTATATACAGGCACCGGTACCATTGCTCAATTTATTGCTCAAAAGGCAAAATATGTAGTGGGTGTTGAGGCCGTACCTGAAGCTATTGAAAAAGCGAAGGAAAACGCGGTAATTAACAATATCGGCAATGTAACTTTTGAGGTCGGAGACATGAAAAATGTGTTTAACGACAAATTCGTTGAAAGGCACGGTAAAGCAGATATCGTTATCACAGACCCCCCAAGGGATGGAATGCATGGCGATGTGGTAGCCCAACTTCTGAAACTCGCCCCGAAAAAGATTGTCTATGTAAGTTGTAATTCAGCAACGCAAGCAAGAGATTTAAAACTCCTATCTGAGGAGTATCGCGTAGTTCGTTCAAGAGCAGTAGATTTGTTTCCTCAGACGCACCACATTGAAAACGTAGTGTTATTGATTAAAAACGAATAATGAAGTTACCAACCTACATCCTTGCGCTTGCAACGCTTCTTATATTCTCAAGTTGTGAAAAGGACGATGTATGTGTTGAAAATGACTCTGTTTACGTCAATCTAGTTTTCTACAGTGCCGAGGATGGCAGCACTGCTAAATCGGTATCGGGCTTTAGCCTTCTAGATTTGAATGGAGACATCGTTCAAAATTATGACAACACAACGGTTGCATCAATTGCACTAGTGCTGCCTACCAATCAAAGTAGTTACGATCTAATCTTACAGAAAAGAACCGAGGTAGATGGTTTGATCGTAAACACCAATGATACGCTGAACTTCAATTATACCCCTAAGGCTACTTATGTATCAAGAGCCTGTGGATATATTCGTACCTACACTGATTTAAGTATTCATTCATCCAGTAATTGGATCAGTCAAGTGATTGTAAATACACCAGAAATCAATTCTAATAATGATGAGCATGTGGCGATCTTACATTAGTAAAATAGCGGTTTTCTGGATAATGGTCCTGGCTTCTGTTTCGATTTACGCTCAGAAAGAATACGGGATTAGGGCAGGAATTGATCTATCGAAATTAGTTCGATCTGAGCTTCAAGAAGGGTATACAGGTTTCGAAATTTTCGGTGATTTAACTTTTAGAGACAAAACAAAAATTGCCGTTGAAATCGGGTCAGAGTCTTTCGATACGAAGGAATCCATAGACCAGAGCCTGCTCTACAGTTATAAGGTTTCAGGGGAATTCCTCAAATTAGGTCTAGACTGGGAGATTTATCAAAGAAAGCCCGGTGAGAAAAATCAAATCACCGCAGGTGCACGCTACGTAGTATCTTCTTTTGACACGAGTCAAGGAACAATCAACTTCTATGACACCGCATGGGTCGAGCGTTACGGAGAATTTCCCAATTACAGTGTTGAAGGGCCTAACCACAAGGGTCTTTCGGCGAGTTATCTTGAAGGCGTACTCGGATTTAAAACCCATCTCACCAAACAACTTTATTTAGGGGGAAGTTTTCGGATGGGATTTTTGGTTAGTCAGAAAGAACCTGAGAACTTCGATAATCTTTGGATCCCAGGATTTAACCGAGTTACAGATGGAGCTAGATTCGGATTTAGCTACAATTATGGCCTTAGCTATTACTTGCCAGTAAAGAAAACTCGTTAAGCTTTCGAGGCCTTTCTCGACCCCTGGTAAAGCTCATAGTTTACTAGGCGAGATTCTAGCTTTCCATTAAACATTTTAATCTTTCTAGAAGGACGAAGACCTACACTTTTCAAAGCCTCTATATTGGCGGTAATAAACCAAGCCTCGCACCCCTGGTATTCTTTTTTTAAGGTATCTCCTATTTTCCCATAGAAGACATCTGCATCAATGGGAAGTCGCTCACCATAGGGCGGATTGAAAACAATATGCAACGGAACCTCTGAAGGGCGATCTGCAAAGAAGAAATCAGAACGAACTACAGAAATATATTCTTCTAGTCCCGTATTTTCTATATTTTCTTGTGCCTTTCGCACCGCACTTGGAGCCTTATCAGAAGCGTAAATATGTCCTCTAAATTCTCTGACTTTAGACAGGCACGAATTGCGAATGACCTCAAATAGTTCAGCATCGAAGTTCCTCCAATTCATAAATGAAAAAATGGTTCGATTCAAACTAGGTGGAATATTACAAGCAATCATCGCTGCCTCAATCGCTAAAGTCCCACTTCCACACATGGGGTCATAAAAATAGGTTTTACCTTCCCATCCGCTATGAAGTAGCATACCTGCAGCTAATACTTCATTAATCGGTGCAATATTTGTTTCAATACGATAACCTCTTTGATGTAAAGAGTTTCCTGAACTATCAAGAGAAATCGTCAGCTGATCCCCTTGTAAATGCAATTGAATGCGTATGTCAGGGTTTTCGGTAGTGACCGAAGGACGCTTGCCTTCTCTCTTAGAAAATTGATCAACAATAGCATCCTTAGCCTTTTGAGCAACAAATAGAGAGTGATTGAAATGATCTGAAAAAAGCGTCACATCTATGATGAAGCTCTGCTCTGCCGAAAACCACTTCGACCAATCAATACGGTCAATGGCGCGATATAAATCGGTTTGATTTTTTACGGGAAAACGTCCGATAGGCATTAAAATTCTAAGAGCGGTTCTCAGCGAGAGATTCGCCTTGTACAAGAACCCTAGATCCCCTTCGAAAGAGACTGCGCGATTGATTGATTTGATGTTTTTAGCTCCGAGCTTTCTTAATTCTTTTTCTAAAAGGGGCTCAAAGCCGTAAAAGGTCTTTGCTAAAAAAGAGGTGTCTTGGTTCATTATACTGAATAAATGATGCGCTAAATTAGTCTATTTTTGCCCCATGACACTAACCATAGGCATTCCACTAGTCGCTGTCATCCTTGGCGCATTAATCACTGAATTTGGTGCAAAAAAGGTATCAAAATTCAAACAACTCCTATTAGGATTTAGTGGATCATTCCTTCTCTCCATTACACTGATCGAGCTATTGCCTAATTTGTTTGAGCTAGGGTTAGATCGTCGATTAATCTCACTAATCATTCTCGGGGGTATTTTACTGCAGATGATTTTAGAGAGTTTTTCTAAGGGTGCCGAGCACGGTCACGCTCATCTCAATGAGTCTGATGGGTTCTCAGGTTTTGCCCTAATCTTCTCCGCCCTATTTGTACATGCCTTCATTGAAGGTATACCACTAGATGGTGAAAAACACTTATTACTTGCGGTGAGCCTGCACAAGGTACCTATTGCAATGATTTTGTATACTCTTGCCCTAAAAGCCAATCTTTCAAAGATTCAGGCCTTTGGTGCGCTTATTTTATTTGGTTTAATCACACCGCTAGGTAGTCTAATTACCAATCTGGATTGGGTGCTTACCTATACTCCCTACTTAAATGCATTGTCTGCGGGGATTTTTCTTCATGTAGGTGCGATCATTCTCTTTGAAAGTGAAAAAGGTCATCGCTTTAACCTGGCGAGAATCGTTATGGTTCTATTAGGAATGTTACTCGCTTATTTGATAGGCTGATAGAGTCTAGTGGTATGATCCTCAAAAAGTGCAGGAGCCTCTACCACTTTCTCAAAGTGAGTATCTAACCACTGAATATCTTCCTTATTCTTGGTATTGGTCAGTATATAATCAAACGAAGGGTTAGTTAATAGTACTTCACGCTTTTGAACCGTTTTAAAGGTTTGCTTTAATTGAATGGGAAAAGCGGGATCCATTCGCTGATAAACCAGCGTTTGAATTGAAGGTTGATTGATATATGGAGACACTTTGACTACAGGCGATTCAAGACTTATTTGACCGAAGAGATATCCCCATAGAAACGATCCAAAAATCATCCAACTCAAAGCGGTTAGCAGCAATGATTGATGTAGTGATCTTGCTTTTAAAGTAAGAACGATAAGGAGACTGCTAATGGGTAAGATTAAAATGAAAAATGCCAAATTCTTATACAAAAACAAGCTTCTGTGAGTAGCCAGCCCCAGGTAAGCACCTATGGTCAGTACAATACCGAGTATAGTCAATACCCAAAGCCCCCCTTTTAAGGCTTTTGAATTCTGATTAGATACCAATTCAGAAAAGTAAAAACCTAAAACTACCGTCATAAAGCCGAAAGCAGGCATCGGGTAATTCGGAAGTTTAGTACTCGAAAAACTAAAGAAAATAAGCACTGCTATAGCGACCGAAAAACAGAGCGTTAACCAATTCGAGCGTTGTCGCAGGTGAAAAGCCTTGATCAGTGCAGAAATAAGCCAAACTCCAAAAGGTAAAAGACCAGCAATAACCAGCAGTGGAGTAATTATAAAGGGCCCACCATGTCCCTCTTTTTGATCACTGAAACGGTTAAGATTATGATCTAAAAAGAAGCCTTCAGTAAAAACACCTTCTGTAGCAATATGTGCCATATAATACCACGGAGCAGCGATGGCCAAAGAAATGAATACTCCAACAAAAGGCTGGTATGTGAATAGTTTAGACCATTGTTGGGTGAGTGTAAAGTACAAGGCAGCCGATAAGAGTACGATCACTGCAGCAATAGGACCCTTTGCTAACAAACCAAGGCCAATCGCAATATAGGCCATCCATAACTGAGCTTTTGAAGACTCCTTTTCAAAGCGATAAAAGGATATAATTGCCCAAGTCACCGCAAAAATCAGGTAAGGATCGGGAACTGCCATGTGAAATTCGTGAGCAAATAACAACGAACTGACAAAGGTTAGCCCCGAATAAATTGCGGATTTATTACCAAGCTCTTTCGCTGTTTGCTTGACAATAAGGTAGAAGGTCAATGCGCCAAAGACCGCTGAAAAAAACCGTGCTCCGAAAGGACCAACACCAAAAACGAGATACCCCAAAGCCATAAAAAAGTAGTGCAAGGGGGGCTTGTCGGTTCGAATAACGTCATTGAAAGTCGGGTAAAACCAACGACCGGTCACGAGCATTTCGCGAGCGGCCTCACTGTTTTTTGCTTCGTCAAGAATATTTATCGAATAACTCCAATTGAATTGTATAAAAACAAGAAAAGCGATAAGGCTAAAAATAAGCCACGGATATTTTCTAAGTAAGGAGGTTATTTGACTCATTGCTTTCTGCGCTTTTCAAACCAAGGCCTTGGATACCGATTGACTAAATAAAGACTAATTGAAGTAGACCATAAACCGAATAACATTCCGACATAGATATCCATAAACCAATGTTGACCAATATAGACCCTTGATAAGCCAACCATGATAGCTAAAAATAACCAGAGATACGCTATTGCCCTTCTACTCACATGGCTAAGAAAAGTTGCAAAGAAAAATGCTGTAGCAGTATGACCCGAAGGAAAACTATTCAATTTTCGAATAGAAACTCCTTCGATCCAATCAAAGGAACTTTCTAATCCGATTTGCTGATAATACAGAAAGGGCCTTTCAAATCCGTGTGCAATCCATTGTTTAAAAATGTGTACGAAAATAACGTGCAGAACAAACCCTAAAACAAAGGCGTAAACCCATTTATAATTTTTGAACCAATACAACCAAAAGAGTATAAGAACTGCAAAAGTCGCATCGCCTAACCAGGTAATTGTAGTAAACCAATCGTTTAAAAAAGGAGAATGCCAATCGTTTATTCTTTCAAACAGCCATCCTCTTCGGTAAAAAACACCCGGAAACCCAATAAAAACAAGCACTAGATAAGGAAATAAGCGCTTCAGGTATAGATTCATTGCTGTACTTTTGATTAGACAAAATTAAGCATTAAGTAGACTTTGGCTGACAAAGGCTTATAACTATCTTTGCGACCTAATTAGAGTAAGAAACATGATTAAGGTAACCCTACCCGATGGCGCGGTAAAAGAAGTATCGAAAGGAACCACTCCTTTTGAGGTAGCTCAATCGATAAGCGAAGGACTTGCTAGAAATGTGATATCTGCAAGTTACAATCAGAAAACCATTGAGACCAGTACTCCACTAGAAACCGACGGTACACTTACCTTATACACTTGGAATGATGAGGAAGGTAAGAAAGCTTTTTGGCACTCAAGTGCTCACCTCCTTGCTCAGGCCATCGAACAATTATATCCAGGGGTTAACTTAACCATTGGTCCTGCGATCGAACAGGGCTTTTATTACGATATTGATTTTAAAGAGCACGCTATTAGCGAAAAGGATTTTGCAGCGATCGAAAAAAGAGCTCTTGAAATTGCTAGAGAAAAGCACGAATTCAAAATGCGTTCAGTTTCAAAAGCTGATGCGCTTGACTTTTATAAAACCCAAGACAATCCGTTCAAAGTAGAACTTATTGAGAATCTAACCGACGGAGATATCACCTTTTGTGACCACAGTGATTTTACCGATTTATGCCGTGGAGGACACCTTCCCAACACCGGTTTTATCAAGGCATTCAAATTACTGAGTATCGCAGGTGCTTATTGGAGAGGTGATGAAAATAAGCCTCAGTTAACTAGGGTTTACGGAATCTCATTTCCAAAACAGAAGGAACTTACTGAGTATCTCGAACGTATTGAAGAGGCTAAGAAAAGAGATCACAGAAAGCTTGGTAAGGAGTTAGAATTATTCACGTTTTCACCAAAGGTGGGGCAAGGACTTCCTCTCTGGCTACCTAAAGGTGCAGCACTTCGAGAGCGTTTAGAAACTTTCTTAAAAAAGGCCCAAAAAGAGGCGGGTTACGAAATGGTCGTTACCCCTCATATCGGTCAAAAAGAGCTTTATGTAACTTCAGGCCACTATGCAAAATACGGTGAAGACAGCTTTCAGCCGATTCATACTCCAAAAGAAGATGAAGAGTTCTTACTCAAACCTATGAACTGCCCTCATCACTGTGAAATTTATAAGCATAGTCCTTCGAGTTATAAAGACCTACCCAAGCGATTTGCTGAGTTTGGAACCGTTTACCGCTATGAACAAAGTGGTGAATTACACGGTCTGACAAGAGTTCGTGGATTTACTCAAGATGATGCACACATTTTCTGTACTCAAGATCAATTATTAGGAGAATTTGAAAACGTCATTGACTTAACCCTTTATGTTCTTGGATCTTTAGGATTTGAAGATTTTACCGCTCAAGTATCGGTAAGAGACCCTGAAAAACCAGAAAAATATATCGGTGAAGTTGCTAATTGGGAAAAGGCTGAACAAGCTATCATTACAGCAGCTAAGAATAAAGGACTTACTTATGTCATCGAAGAAGGAGAGGCTGCCTTCTACGGGCCAAAACTCGATTTCATGATTAAAGATGCTTTGGGACGAAAGTGGCAATTGGGTACTATCCAAGTAGATTACAACCTTCCAGAGCGATTCGATCTACAATACAAAGGAAGCGATAACGAAAATCACCGTCCTGTGATGATTCATCGTGCACCTTTTGGAAGTCTAGAGAGATTCATCGCGCTACTACTTGAACATACCGGTGGTAATTTCCCATTGTGGTTAATACCGGTTCAAGCTATTGTTCTGCCTATCAGTGAGAAACACGAAAAATATGCAGAAAAAGTTTTAAAATCATTAGAAAATCACGAAATTCGCGGCCTTATCGATGCCCGTAATGAAACCGTAGGTAAGAAAATACGCGAGGCTGAGATGAAAAAAGTGCCTTTAATGATTGTTGTTGGTGAGCAAGAAGAAAATGCGAACCAAATAAGCGTTAGAAAGCACGGTGGTGAGAGTCTAGGATCTATGGATATCGAAAACTTTGCCAAAATAATTAACGAAGAAATTAAGCAGACGCTTAAATCTTTTAAATAGAAGTTGAACTAAAATTTTAGCGCCATAGCAATACGCAGAAAACGCACTAAACCCCAGGGTCGAAGAGAAATTTCGAATCCGCACAAGATCAATCAGGAAATTACTGCTAGAGAAGTGCGCCTGGTAGGAGACAATGTTGAAATAGGCATCTACCCTATTTCTAAGGCATTAAACGTTGCACAAGATCTAGAGTTAGATCTTGTTGAGATTTCTCCTAAAGCAGACCCACCAGTTTGTAAGGTTATCGATTACAAAAAGTTTCTTTACGAACAAAAGAAACGAGAAAAAGCGATTAAAGCGAATGCAACTAAGGTGGTAATTAAAGAAATCAGATTCGGCCCACAAACCGATGAACATGATTTTGAGTTCAAGAAAAGACATGCTGAGAAATTCTTAAAAGAAGGCGCTAAGCTGAAAGCTTTTGTATTCTTCAAAGGACGATCGATTGTCTACAAAGACCAAGGTGAAATTTTACTACTCAAGCTAGCTCAAGAGTTAGAAGAGTTCGGTAAAGTAGAACAAATGCCACAGTTAGAAGGTAAGCGTATGACCATGTTCATCGCGCCTAAAGTGGTAAAAAAATAAGTAGCGGGTAATTAAATTATAGGATCATGCCAAAAATGAAAACTAAATCTAGTGCCAAGAAGCGTTTTAAGCTGACAGGTTCTGGTAAAATCAAGAGAAAGCACGCTTTCAAAAGTCACATTCTGACTAAGAAATCAAAAAAGCGCAAGCTTAAACTCACGCACAGTGCCCTAGTGCATGAATCAGACGTTAACAGTATCAAAGAACAACTTCGTCTGAAATAAGTAAGGGATTTATTAACCATGGAGTTCGGCCCATAAAAGATTCGAAAAGAACGCCGACTACAAAAACAAATTAGTATGCCAAGATCAGTAAACTCAGTTGCTTCAAGAGCACGTAGAAAAAAAATCCTTAAGCAAGCGAAAGGATACTTCGGAAGAAGAAAAAATGTATGGACCGTTGCTAAAAACGCAGTAGAGAAAGCCCTTCTTTACGCTTACCGTGACCGTCGTAACAAAAAGAGAAATTTTAGAGCCCTTTGGATTACCCGTATTAATGCAGGCGCAAGACTGCACGGCATGTCCTATTCACAATTCATGGGAGCCCTAAAGAAAAACCAAATCGAACTTAACCGTAAAGTCCTTGCTGATTTAGCGATGAATCAGCCAGAAGCTTTTAAAGCGTTAGTCGAAAAGGTAAAGTAATATTTATTCAAACCCGCTATGAAAATCCTGATACCTTTGGTATCGGGATTTTTTTTGTCACTTATGAATCTATCCAATATTAAAATGGTGGTGTCAGATATGGATGGCACCCTTCTCAACTCGAATCACGAGGTTAGCCCACTTTTCTTAGAACTCCACGAAAAGATGCACCAAAAGGGCATTCGATTTGTTGCTGCTAGCGGACGTCAATATCCATCAATGATTGTCAAACTGACCGAGATTGGTGAGAAAATGAGCTTTATCGCTGAAAATGGTGCATTAATTGTTGAAAATGAAGAAATCATCCATGCACAGGAGTTGCCAAAATATACTGTAAAAGAGGTATTAAACACACTTGAGTCTCACCCCGAGATTGAGCCTGTAGTGTGTTGTGCGAATCAAGCCTATACCCCTAGTAAAAATCCTAAGTTTATTCAGATTCTAGAAGAATATTACTCAAGTCATCAACGAATAGTTAATACAGAAGAGATTCTTCATGCCCCATTAAAGGTTGCTTTATATCATCCGATCAGCGGTGAACACCATATCTATCCGGCAGTAAAAGGGTATGAAAGGGAATTACAAGTAAAGATATCGGGAGATTATTGGGTTGATCTATCTCATAAAGAAGCGAATAAAGGGGTAGCATTGCAGAAGTTATTAGATCATTATAAAATTGATCGAAGTGAAATCTTAGTATTTGGTGATTACCTCAACGACATCGAAATGCTAAGAATGACACCGAATAGCGTGGCTATGGGGAATGCACATCCTGAGATTAAAGCAATGGCCTCAATCGTTACTGAAAGTCATGACAATTTTGGAGTTGAAAGAGTGCTTCAAGAATTACTCAAACACTAGAAAGGCATATCGTCATCGTCATCAGAAAATGCGTCTGATATCGAGGGGCGAATTTGACTAATATCATCATTCATCTTTGAGGCAAACTCAAAAGGTGAATCGTGGCGATCTAGATTATCAAACTTACCGAGTGATCCGATAAACTTCAGACGAATATTATCTAATCCCCCATTACGGTGCTTGGCGATGATCAGCTCTGCTTGACCTTCAGTAGGTGACTGCTCTTCATCATCCCATTCTTCTATTTTATAGTATTCTGGTCGATAAATAAAAGAAACGATATCGGCATCTTGCTCAATAGCTCCAGATTCACGAAGGTCAGATAGTAATGGTCGCTTCGAACCTCCTCTTGTTTCAACGGCACGAGATAACTGTGAAAGCGCGATAACCGGCACATTCAATTCTTTAGCAAGTGCTTTTAGGTTTCTAGAAATCGTCGAAATTTCTTGCTCTCGGTTACCCCCTTTTTGACTGGAACCCGCTGTCATCAACTGTAAATAGTCGATAATAATTAGTTTTATATCATGTTGAGAGGCCAAGCGTCTTGCCTTAGCTCTCAAATCAAAAATAGAAAGTGAAGGAGTGTCGTCAATATAAAGTGGTGCCTTTTCTAAAGCCTTAACCTTAACGTTTAACTGTTCCCACTCATGCTTTTCTAACTTTCCTGTTCTAAGTTTCTCAGAACTTAATCCAGTTTCTGAAGAAATTAATCGAGTGATCAACTGAACCGAAGACATCTCTAGAGAAAAGAAAGCCACAGGCTGACCCGAATTCACCGCAATGTTGCGAGCCATTGACAGGGTAAGAGCCGTTTTACCCATACCCGGACGCGCAGCGATGATAATCAAATCACTCGGTTGCCATCCTGAGGTGACAGCATCTAATCGCTCAAATCCAGAAGCAATACCGCTTAAACCTTCTTTGTTCGAAATCTCCTCAATTTTCTTCTTGGCCTGAATTACTAAATCTTGAGCTGACTCAGCAGAACGCTTCAAGTTTCCTTGAGTCACCTCGTAGAGTCGAGCCTCTGCTTGATCTAATAAATCAAAAACATCCTGATTATCTCCATAAGCCTCTTCAATGATCTCGGTAGAGATTTTAATCAGGCTGCGCTGAACAAATTTTTGTAAAATGATTCGCGCATGAAATTCAATATGAGCTGAAGAACCTACAGCACGAGAAAGATCAATTAAGTAATAATCCCCGCCGACCTTTTCCAACTTATTTTTTTGCTTCAATAAATTAGAAACGGTAAGAATGTCGATAGGTTTAGTCTCTTGAAATAAATCGTAAATGGCTTCAAAAATGTGTTGATGAGATTCTACATAAAAAGCCTCTTTATGCAGAATATCGATCACCTCATCTACCCCCTTTTTATCGATTAACATCGCCCCAAGTACGACACGCTCAAGGTCTACCGCCTGTGGTGGCAATTTACCTCGCTCCATTGAAATCACCGGGTTATTACCCGATGCATTCTGCATACGATTAGGGTTAGGACTATTCATTCTATTCTTGGTATACTCCCATATCACAATACTTCTGCATTCGCTCTTTGATTAGCTGCTTTACAGTAAGCCCTGATAGTTCTTTATGGGTTTTGGTAATTTTCTTTCTTAAGGTCTCAAACATAAGCTCACGATTCGCATGTGCTCCTCCCAATGGTTCCTTGATAATCTCATCAATGAGAGTCATCTTTTTCATGTCTTTAGCTGTAAGCTTAAGTGCTTCGGCAGCAAGCTCTTTATACTCCCAACTGCGCCATAGAATCGATGAACAAGACTCTGGAGAGATCACCGAATACCATGAATTCTCAAGCATCATTACACGGTCACCAACTCCGATACCTAAAGCTCCTCCGGAAGCACCTTCTCCGATAATAAATACCTGTACAGGTACCTCTAAACGAGACATTTCTAAAATGTTGCGCGCAATTGCCTCCCCTTGACCGCGTTCTTCTGCTTCGATACCAGGATAAGCACCTGGGGTGTCAATAAAGCTAATCACAGGAATACCAAATTTTTCTGCTGATTTCATCAGACGAAGCGCTTTTCGGTATCCTTCAGGATTAGCCATACCAAAGTTTCGGTACTGACGCGTTTTTGTGTTATATCCTTTTTGCTGACCGATAATCATATAAGATTGACCGTCAATTTTACCAAGCCCACCAATCATTGCTTTATCGTCTCCAACCGAACGATCCCCATGTAACTCTAGGAAGGTATCTCCACAAAGTGCTTTGATATAATCCATGGTGTAAGGCCTATTGGGGTGTCTCGATAATTGAACACGCTGCCATGGAGTTAAACTGCCGTAGATTTCTTTTTTCTTATCGGCTAGCTTTTCTTCAATTTTCTGGCAAGTCTCGCTGACATCTACCTCACTTTCTTCACCAATCATTTGGCATTTCTGAAGCTGATCTTCGAGTTCTTTTAAGGGTAATTCAAAGTCTAGATATTCCATAAAGAAATGGTTAGTTTTCAGTTAAGTCGAAAGACAAATATACACATTAACGCTTTGCTCTCGATAACAATAAGGTAGCAAGTGACCCGAAAAATAAAACCGGAAGAGAAACGGCCCAAAATGGTGAGAAACCGGCCTGTTCGGCTAATGTTGCGAACACCTTATCAAAGAATACATATACAAAGGCAATAGCTATACCAAAGGCGAGGTTAAGGCCTAAACCTCCCCTTCTCTTTACCGATGAAACAGCCACTGCAATAAGTGTCAAAATATAGGCGGAGATGGGTATCGCCCATCGTTTATATTTCTCTAAGATATAGGTGTTTACCGTTGGGCTACCCCTTCTTTTCTGATCTCGAATAAATTGATTGAGTTCGAAAAGGTTTTTAGTCTCTGCGATATAAGAAACGGGCATTAAATCATCAATGGTAAATTGAAACACCGTGTCTAATCGACTCTTTTGATAGATAACCTCTTTCTGATCTTCAAATATTCGTTTTTTATAGGAGGTTAATCGATAAGTAGAGTCTGCCGCCATAAACCGGATGTTTGCAGAAGACATTTTGTATTTTAATTGACCTATCGAATCAAATTCTTCGAGGGTGAAATTGTATCCGATCAGTCGCTTAGGATCGAAGTAACTCACGTAAACAAACTGATTATCATCAACCTGATTAAAGATGTTTCGAGTGTTTCGATCTTCTTTGTTGTTGTGAAAATAACGACTCTCGAATCGGTGGTAACCTGCACTTGCTTCGGGAACAAAGAAATTTCCCATGGCAAAAATTAGTATAGCAACGAAGGTGGCCCCTATAAAATAAGGTCTGAGAAAGCGACGGTATGATACTCCGGAACTGAGGATAGCAACAACCTCTGTACGAGCAGTCAATCGTGAGGTAAAAAAGATAATCGCCAAGAACAATAAAATAGGCATCAACATATTACCCAGCACCAAAGTGAAGTTGAGGTAGTAATCAATAACCTCATCCATAGGTACCTGATTATCAATGATCTTATTAATCTTCTCGGCTAACGAAGCTAAAATCCCAATAGGTATAAAGAGAAAGAGTATACCAAAAAAGGTAAGTAGGTATTGTTTTAATATGTAGCGATCGAGTAAGGTCAGCATCTTACAGTCGTTTACTCATTTTCTCAACCATCACTTCTTTCCAGTCGTAGAAATCTCCTGCAATAATATGTGCCCTTGCCTCACGCATCAGCCATAGATAAAAACTAAGATTATGAAGGGTAGCAATTTGCTTTCCTAAAAATTCATTCGAAGCGAACAAATGACGTAAATAGGCTTTACTGTAAGTGGTGTCTACATAAGAAAGCCCCTCAGAATCGATGGGTGAAAAATCATCCTCCCATTTTTTATTTTTAATATTTATGGTTCCCTCAGAGGTAAACAGCATTCCATTTCTCGCATTACGGGTGGGCATCACACAATCAAACATATCGATACCTAGGGCAATATTCTCTAATAAGTTAATCGGAGTACCAACTCCCATTAGATAACGAGGCTTGTCTTCAGGTAGTATTTGACATACTACATCGGTCATTGCATACATGTCCTCTGCTGGCTCACCTACAGAAAGACCTCCGATCGCATTACCTACAGCACCGACAGAGGCAATGTACTCCGCTGATTTTTCTCGAAGCTTAGGGTAAACCGAGCCTTGTACAATAGGAAAAAAAGCTTGAGAATAACCGTATTTATAGGGCAATTTATCAAGTGCCTCAATGCATCGATCAAGCCATCGATGCGTCATGTGCATTGATCTTGCAGCATAATTATACTCACATGGATATGGTGTACACTCATCAAATGCCATGATAATATCCGCTCCAATAGTTCGCTGAATTTCCATGACATTTTCAGGGGTAAAGAAGTGCTTTGATCCATCTATGTGCGACTTAAAATGAACCCCTTCTTCTTTGATTTTACGATTCGCAGCAAGCGAATACACCTGGTATCCTCCACTATCGGTGAGCATGGCACGATCCCATCCAATAAACTTATGTAGGCCTCCAGCCTTTTCAATGATATCGGTACCTGGACGCAGGTATAAATGATAGGTATTCCCAAGAATGATATCCGCATTGGTATCTTCTTTGAGTTCGTGTTGATGAACCCCTTTAACCGTACCAAGAGTACCTACGGGCATAAAAATGGGGGTTTGCACCTCGCCGTGATCGGTTACAAATGTAGCCGCCCGGGCCTTTCCACATTTTGATTGTATCGTAAAATCCAAACTAAGCTATTAAAACGTAAAGATAATGGTTACTTTTGACCGCAAATGTACTACTGATGAATCTAACTCACCTCAACGATTTTACGACTCAAGTAAGAAGAGATATCGTTCGCATGGTACACCAAGTAAATTCGGGACACCCTGGAGGATCACTTGGATGTACAGAATTTCTAGTTGCACTCTATCAAGAGATCATGGAGCGCAAAGAAGAATTCGATATGGACGGTATTGGAGAAGATCTATTTTTCCTCTCTAATGGTCACATCTCTCCCCTATTTTATAGTGTTCTTGCTCGCAGCGGATATTTCCCTGTTTCAGAGCTAGTAACCTTTCGTAAAATCGATTCGAGATTACAGGGGCACCCTACAACACATGAAGGTCTTCCTGGGGTTAGAGTAGCTTCAGGTTCACTAGGCCAAGGACTATCTGTGGCAGTTGGAGCGGCTGAAGCCAAAAAACTCAATAAGGACAACCATTTAATTTACAGTCTTCATGGAGACGGTGAACTTCAAGAAGGTCAAAACTGGGAGGCTATCATGTACGCTTCAGCAAAAAACATCGATAATTTAATCGCAACTGTAGATTACAACGGACAACAAATTGACGGTAGCACCGATCAAGTATTATCTCTAGGTAATCTCAAGGCTAAATTTGAAGCTTTCGATTGGACCGTAGTAAGTATCGAAAAAGGAAATGACCTTAAGTCTATTATTGAAGGTCTTGAAAAAGCTAAATCATTAACCGGCAAAGGAAAACCGGTTGCAGTTTTACTTCATACTGTGATGGGTAATGGTGTAGACTTTATGATGCACACGCACGCATGGCACGGTAAAGCTCCTAATGATGAGCAACTACAGTCAGCACTCGAACAAAACCCTGAAACTTTAGGCGACTATTAAAAGACAATCCCCCATGAATTATATTAATCAAGGATCAAAAGATACAAGAAGTGGTTATGGAGATGCCATGACCGAACTAGGAAGAAGTAACCCTAATGTAGTCGCTCTTTGCGCTGACCTAGTAGGTTCTTTGAAAATCCAACCCTTTATTGATGAGAATCCCGAAAGATTCTTTCAGGTAGGGATTGCTGAGGCCAACATGATGGGTATCGCAGCTGGTCTAACGATAGGGGGCAAAATTCCATTTACAGGGACCTTTGCCAACTTCTCAACGGGTAGGGTTTATGATCAAATCAGACAGTCAATCGCTTACTCAGGTAAAAATGTAAAAATTTGCGCATCACATGCGGGTATTACATTGGGAGAAGACGGTGCTACTCATCAGATTCTAGAGGATATCGGAATGATGAAAATGCTACCACATATGGTAGTAATTAACCCTTGCGATTACAATCAAACCAAAGCCGCTACTCTTGCAATTGCTGATTACGACGGCCCAGTATATTTAAGATTCGGACGCCCTGTCGTTCCAAATTTTACCGAAGCGGGTGGAACCTTTGAAATCGGAAAAGCTCTTTTATTAGAAGAAGGAACCGACGTAACCCTTGTAGCTACGGGTCACCTAGTATGGGAGGCATTACTTGCAGCAGACGAGCTTGCTAATAAAGGAATCTCAGCCGAAGTAATCAATATTCATACGATTAAGCCCCTCGACGAGGAAGCTATTTTAAAATCGGTAGCCAAAACAGGTTGTTTGGTAAGTTGTGAAGAGCATAATTACCTGGGAGGTCTCGGAGAGAGTATCTCAAGAGTACTTGTTGAAAATCACCCTGTACCTCAAGAATTTGTGGCTACCAAGGATACTTTCGGAGAAAGTGGAACTCCTGCCCAACTAATGAAAAAGTACGGGCTTGATTCAACTGCAATCGTTGCAGCAGCCGAAAAAGTACTTCAAAGAAAATAAAATACGATCATGAAGAAAATCCTTTTAACTGCACTACTCGCATTCAGTATCACACTAAGTTTCGCTCAAGAAAAGAATTCTTGGGGAATCAAAGGTGGATTAAATTACAATTCGAACGGAGACTTGCTGAATGAAGCTAGCGGAATCAAAGAAAATCCTAAATCTAATACCGGATATCACTTTGGTTTTTACAAAAAGGTACAGGTTTTAGGTTTCTTCCTACGTCCTGAACTCGTATACACAGAAACTTCGGCTGATTATAATGGTCAAGAATTAAATCTATCTAAAATCGATCTTCCCTTTAACCTAGGCTCCGGTTTTATTGGTCCTACTTATATTTTTGCAGGCCCAAGTTTTCAGTATATTCTCAACGGAGAATTTGACAGTATTGATGCTCAAAGCGGGCTCAAGGATATTACTCTAGGGGCCAATTTTGGTATTGGATTGAAACTTAATAAGCTAGCCCTTGATCTACGTTATGAGAGGGGTTTAAACGAGAAAGAGACTCGTTTTGTGGCTCAAAATGTTTCTGACGGTGTTAATATTGATTTAAGACCTAGTCAGTTAATTCTAAGTCTGTTTATCGAATTATAGACTAATCGTCACAGTCATCTCCATCGCCATCATTGTCGGCATCGTAATAACTCGAAGAATCGTGAGGATCTAATCCGAGGCTAATTTCACACTTAGTAGGTGTGCCATCACCATCGTCATCAGCGTCTAAGAAGTCATTCGCCACAGGAAGTCTGTTCTCGTTTTCGTAATCCTCATCGGTATTGTCATCATAGAGATAGCCGTTACCATTGCGATCTTCAAGTATAGATAAAATTCCGTCTCCATCGTGATCGGTAGCTAGCGCTTCGATTAGCGTAATCTCGAAGAATATCGGTCCATACTGAGGAATGTCGGCAGTAATAGTATTGTATGAGGCCATTGCTGACGGAAAGAAAATAAATCCATGACCAGGATTAATCGCCGTAAAAGTTCCGTCTAAATTCTCCTGTACGCCTTCAGAAGCTTTAAAAAAGGGAACCCCTTCAGCAAATCCTCTAAATCCTTGAAAAGGAGCCTGAATGGTAGCTAAATCAAACCAAGAGCCTCCTTGTTTTACCTCATCGAAAATACTGAGGTCTAAGTTTCGGCCTGTATACTGAACGTATACTGAATCAGCAACACTCGGCTGATTACCTACACCCGGATTCTCCACAAAATAATAGAGATTATGAGGAACTCCATTTTCGATTTCGTCAGTAGTATAGTCGGCCTCATCTAAATCAAATTCTGATGGGCGAATGTTAATCGAGGTCGTGCCTAAACGACTATCATCCCATAGGGAAATATCTCCATCTGCTACTTCTGAAATTGAACCTTCTCTGTAAGTGTGTCCTTTCAAGAAATTAACTAATTCTTCATCATTTACGGCTCTTATAGAATCGAGCTTTGCCGGAGGTACAGAGACCACTCCAGATAAAGGATTATCCTTTTTACAGGACACTAAAAATGCAATTACAGATAATAAGAGTAGTTTACGAAGCATCGAACCTTGAATAATTAAGGCGGCAAGATACAATTTTCCCCTATTTTTGTTAGTGAGACTTAACACCTTTTAACACAGTGCGAATTGATAAATATTTATGGGCTACTCGTTACTTCAAGACTCGTTCTATGGGGAGTAATGCCTGTAAGAATGGCAAGATTCACATTAATGATCAAATTGCTAAACCTTCAAAGGAAGTTTATCCCGGTGACCGTATTCGTGTTAGAATCGATCAAATCAATTACGAAATAGAGGTCCTCGACCTGCCTAAAAGCCGAGTTGGAGCAAAATTGGTCGATCAATACCGAAAAGACCATACCCCAAAAGAAGCCTTTGAACACAGAGAATTCGCAAAACTTTCTCAAGAATATTATAGACAAAAAGGAGAAGGGCGACCGACCAAAAAAGATCGACGTTCTCTTGAAGCATATACCTCAGAACCCGAATGAAAGAACTTATCCTAGATCATCAAAAGATTGCGCACACTATACGTCGAATCGCTTTTCAAATTCTCGAAACTTACTCCGATGAGTCTGAAATTATCATTGCAGGTATTCAAGGTTCAGGTAGCTTGCTGGCAGAAAAAATTGCCATTGAACTAAAAAAAATCGATGAGTTAGAAATTAAAGTGGTGAACGTTTCATTAGACAAACATCAACCAGAAAATCAGTCACCTGAATTAGATATCGATGCTACACACCTGAAGGACAAAGCAGTTGTTCTTGTTGATGATGTACTGAATTCGGGAGCTACGTTAATGCATGGATGTCTTCCCTTTCTACATGCCGGTGTTAAAAAATTAAAGACCGCTGTTCTCGTTAATCGAAATCATAAAAAATTTCCGATCAAAGCGGACTTTAAAGGCCTTTCACTATCCACATCATCCTACGAGCACATAGAAGTGGTTTTCGAAGAAAATAACGACCGAGCTTACTTAAAGTAATTCTACGATTTCTTTGACGATCGTTTCAACTGATTTTTGATCGATATCAACCACATGATCAGCCTGTAGATAAAAGTTCGAGCGCTCAAATAGATGCTTACCTATAAACTCAAGTAAATTCTCATCCCCGATCGATTGTATCAACGGGCGAGTGTCTTTTTCTGATAATAACCTTTCGGCAAGGGTTTTAATCGAGGCTTGTAAATAAAAAACTTTTGCGTTCAATGCCGACTTCATGAGCTGTAAATTATTTCCATAGCAAGGTGTACCCCCACCCGTCGAAAGAATCATTTGATCATTTTCAGCAAGTATATTATTCAACACTTCATTTTCTAAACGTCTGAATTTCAACTCTCCAGAGGCTTCAAAAAAATCACTGATTGTCATACCCATTTGTTTCTCAATAGCATGATCTAAATCAACAAAGGATAGGTTTAATTCATTAGCTAATGCCTTACCTATGGTCGACTTTCCAGATCCCATATAGCCGAGAAGAATAATTTTCATATTTGCCTATTGAATTTTCAAATATAGCCCTTATATTTGCACCCGCATTTAGACCTGGTAGCTCAGCTGGTAGAGCAATACACTTTTAATGTATGGGTCCTGGGTTCGAGCCCCAGCCAGGTCACAAAAGTTAAGGCAACCTTGTCTTAACTTTTTTTGTTTACCAGAGACTGTAACGTTTAGTTTCAGTTTATGCTCACGTGGTGGAATTGGTAGACACGCCATCTTGAGGGGGTGGTGTCCTATGGACGTGCTGGTTCGACTCCAGTCGTGAGCACTTAAAAATCAAAAAAAGCATTGCCTTACAGCAGTGCTTTTTTATTTGAACAGAGTTCGCCCAGACCAAGTTTTCAAGAGAGTTATTTGAAAACAAATAGACGCATACTAGCGCGTTCTTTTTTGATGAAGCCTACGGCAAGACTTAAACTTCAGAAGGTGAATCAATGCTATCAATACTTCGCTTCTAAAATTCAACAAAAAGAAAGAATTCAAGCATTTTGTTAAACGATATATAAATCGAAGGCTCATTTTACCTATTTTTGTTTAAGATTTTAGATAGAATGATGAACAGTAGCAAAAAATCGTTTAGCATTAGAGATCTCGAGAATCTTTCAGGGATCAAGGCACATACCATCAGAATTTGGGAAAAGAGATATAATCTTTTGAGTCCTGAACGTACTGAAACAAATATTCGTACCTATTCTCTCGAGAGCCTTCAGAAGCTTTTAAACATAACCCTTCTGTACAATAGCGGATATAAAATCTCAAAGATTTCTAAAATTAAAGAAGAAGACATTCCTCTTCTTGTCAATGAGATTATTGCTAAAAACAGTGAAAAACACCATGCAATCAATGCATTCAAGCTTGCCATGGTGAATTTTGACACGCACCAATTCTACAACACTTACAATAGCCTAGTTGCAGATCGAAGCTTCAAAGAGCTTTTTAATGAGGTATTTATTCCTCTAATGACCGAGCTAGGCATGTTATGGCAATCAAAAACGATTTCTCCTGCTCATGAGCATTTTATCAGCAGCTTAATCAAACAGAAAATCTACATTCAAACTGAGAAATACCAAAAACTACCTCCAACCAAAGATGCACCAGTATATGTCCTTTATTTACCTGAAGGCGAGGTGCATGAAATAGGATTACTTTTCTTGAATTATGAATTAGTTTCGAGAGGTCATAAAACGATTTTTCTAGGTCAGTCAAACAGCATTCACAGTTTGAAAGAGCTATTGAATTATTACGACAATCTAAATTTTGTGTCTTATTTCACCATCAGTCCAGGACCAGACGAACTCGACCGGTATTTTGAAGCCTTTTCTAATGAACTTCGTGGGAAAAACTCAAAGCTGATGATTCTTGGTTATCAAACTCAGAAACTTCAATCTAAGCCCAACTTTGATTTCGTAGAAATTTTTGAATCTATCGCTCACTTTACCGCACAGTTACCTAACTAATGAAAAAAGTAATCGTAATTGGGTCAGGGTTTTCGTCCTTATCTGCGGCTAGCTACTTAGCTAAAGAAGGTCTTGAGGTATCAATCTTTGAAAAAAATGACACTCCTGGCGGAAGAGCCCGTCAGCTTAAAAGGGATGGATATACTTTCGATATGGGCCCCTCTTGGTATTGGATGCCGGATATTTTCGAAAACTTCTTTCAAGATTTTGGAAAGACTACCAGTGACTTCTACGAATTAGAACGTTTAGATCCTGGTTATCAAATCTATTTCAAAGACAAACTACTTAAGGTTCACGCCGACTTGGATAAACTCTGTGAAACCTTTGAAGAAATTGAAAAAGGAAGTGGTAAAAAGCTAACCAAATTCATTGCAAAGGCGAAGGAGAACTATAAAATTGCGATTGGTAAAGTAGTCATGCGGCCAGGAAAATCTCCACTTGAATTAGTTACTCCAGAAACCGCGGTTCGAGTGGGTCAATTTTTAAAGTCGGTAAGTGATGTCATCCAAAAAGAATTTAAAGATGAGGCCTTACGAGCTGCCTTAGAGTTTCCTGTTTTATTCTTAGGAGCTAAACCAGAAAACACACCCTCGTTCTATATCTTTATGAACTATGCCGATTACGGTCTAGGCACCTGGCATCCTAAAGGTGGAATGTACGAGATTGTTAAGGCAATGGTAGCTATCGCTGAATCAAACGGAGTTCAGATTCACACCTCCTCAGCGGTATCCGAAATTAAGGTGACGCAAAGTGGGAAGACTGAGGGTATCGTACTTGAAGATGGAAGTTTTCATGAAGCTGACTATGTGGTAAGTGGTGCTGACTATCATCATTCAGAAACCTTACTTCCTAAAAAGTATCGACAATATTCAGAAGAATATTGGGCAAAACGCACCTTCGCTCCTTCATCTCTTCTATTCTATGTTGGGTTTAATAAAAAGTTAGCTAACACATTTGCACATCACAACCTATTCTTTGACACAGACTTCAAAGCACATGCGAGTGATATCTACGATGAGCCTAACTGGCCAAAAGAACCATTATTCTATGCTAATTTTCCATCAACTTCAGACGAATCAATGGCACCTAAGGGCAAAGAAGCAGGATTCTTTTTAATACCCATTGCTCCAGGAATTGAAGATACCCAAGAGCTACGCGATAAATACTTTAATAAGATTATCAAACGACTTGAAGACTTCTATGGAGAATCCCTTCAAGAACATATAGAATTTACAGAAAGTTTCTGTGTAAACGACTTTGTAAGTGAGTATAACTCCTACAAAGGAAATGCCTATGGCCTGGCAAATACCTTACGTCAAACGGCATTTTTAAGACCGAAATTAGCCTCTAAGAAAGTGTCTAACCTATTCTTTACTGGCCAATTAACGGTACCTGGTCCTGGAGTACCCCCAGCCCTAATTTCTGGAAAAATTGTTTCTGAATTGTTATTGAAAAAGACCCTATGAAGACTTTGTTCGACCATGTTTCTGAGCAATGTAGCCAGTTAGTTACAAAAGCTTACAGTACGAGCTTCTCAACCGCAACAGCCCTACTGGCGCCTTCTGTTCGCTCCCATATTTTCAATATTTACGGCTTTGTTCGATTCGCAGATGAAATCGTTGATAGTTTTCATGACTACGATAAAGAGCAACTATTCAAAAACTTCGAGCGTGATTTAGCAGAAGCATTAGAACATAAGATTAGTTTAAATCCCATTCTCAACTCCTTTCAATACACGTATCACACTTTTAATATTGACTATGATTTAGTGGCTGCCTTTATGAAGAGTATGCGAATGGATCTCACTAAGAGCACCTATAGAAGTGTTGAAGAATACAAGGAATACATCTATGGATCTGCCGACGTTGTAGGGCTCATGTGTCTTACTGTTTTTGTAGATGGAGATAAAAAGAAATACACTTCTTTAAAAGAGTCAGCAATGGCCTTAGGGTCTGCATTTCAAAAAGTTAACTTTCTAAGAGATCTTAAGGCAGATTTTGAAAATTTGGGGAGAACCTATTTTCCCAATGCAAATCTAGAAGCTCTTGATGAAGCTTCTAAGCAAGCCATTATTGACGAAATTGAGGCTGATTTCAATTTAGGTTTCGAAGGAATACAAAAATTACCTGCAACCGTACGATTGGGAGTGTATACCGCTTACCGTTACTATAAGCGACTACTTGACCGTCTTAAAAGCACACCCCCACTTGAAATTAAAAATAGTCGTATCCGGGTTCCAAACTACGAAAAGCTCGGTCTAGTGGCTCAGTCCTATTTTGAAATAAAATTTCAACGCGTATAAATCTATGAATACACTATTAGCAATTTTGACATTTTTAGGAACGTTCGCGATCATGGAATTCATGGCATGGTTTATTCACAAGTACATCATGCATGGTGTATTGTGGGTGCTTCATAAAGATCATCACCAGAAAGATCACGATTCTTGGTTTGAAAGAAATGACGCCTTCTTTTTATTTTTCGCGAGTCTCAGCATGTTCTTCTTAATGTTTGCAAAAGAATACTTTTGGCTAGCTACCCCAATAGGTTTAGGAATTTTGGCCTACGGCATCGCCTATTTCGTTGTCCACGATATTTTTATTCACCAACGTTTTAAATGGCTCAGAAATATCGATAACGTTTATGCACGGGGAGTTCGTCGCGCTCATAAAATCCATCACAAACATCTAGGTAAAGAGAAAGGTGAGAATTTTGGCATGCTAATCGTTCCCAAAAAATACTTCAAATAGGTGATTGGAATCATCGGTTCTGGAATCGCAGGACTTTCTGCTGCGCTTCGTCTCCGAAGTCTTGGTTATGAAGTAACTGTTTTTGAAGCGCATACAGGGCCAGGGGGTAAACTCGATGAAATTAGTCAAGACGGATACCGATTCGATCTCGGCCCATCCCTATTTACCATGCCCCAATACATCGATGAACTCTTTGAGTTGTTTGATGAAAATCCGAGAGATCATTTCAATTACCTTAAAAAAGAAACCCTCTGCAATTATTTCTGGACCGATGGTACTCGATTTCAAACTCCGGCTGATAAAGAAGAATTCATAACCTCTTTTAGTACTTCTTTCAAAGAGAATCCAGCGAAGGTAAGACAGTTTTTGGAAGACAATTCGCTGAAATACGAACTTACTGCTCCCTTATTTCTTGGGCGATCACTGCACCGTTTAAAAACCTATCTCAATAGGATTACGGTTAAAGCTATTGCAAAGATTTATCGACTCGATTTATTCAAATCGCTTTACAGTACCCTACAATCCTATTTCGAAAATCCCAAAAGCCTACAGTTTTTTAGTCGACACGCTACCTATAATGGTAGTTCGCCCTACCAAACTCCTGGGATCATGTCACTTATTCCACATCTTGAGATGCATTTTGGAACTTATTATCCTGAAGGTGGAATGAGAAGTATTACCGAATCGCTTTATCAGCTAGCAATTAGACATGATGTTCAATTTCACTTTGATGAAAAAGTAACCCGAATCGATTTACACAAGGGCAAAGTAATTGGGCTTTCAACGGCTAAAGGTTCTTATCCTTTTGATATTGTCGTAAGTAATATGGATGTGGTACCTACCTACAGAAAACTACTTACAAGTATTAAAGCTCCCGAAAAAACACTCGCTCAAGAACGATCGAGTAGCGCTTTAATCTTCTATTGGGGAATCCGGAAAACCTTCAAAGAATTAGACCTACACAATATTTTCTTTTCAGATAGTTACCAGGAAGAATTCAACTGTATTTTCGAAAAAAAGACCCTCTCTGAAGACCCAACGGTCTATGTCAATATCAGCAGTAAACACACCCCTTCTGACGCTCCTGAAGGAGGTGAAAACTGGTTCGTTATGATCAACGCACCAGGAAACTACGGCCAAAATTGGGAAGAGCTGATTGATTTATCGCGGGAACGCATTTTAAACAAGTTGAGCCTTCTGTTGGGAGTAAATATCAAAGAACTCATTGAAACCGAATTTGTTTGGGACCCAAGAGGTATTGAAGCCAAAACAGACTCATTCTTAGGAGCACTTTACGGTGCCGCAAGTAACGATCGTATGGCTGCGTTTTTAAGACATCCGAATAGAGCACCCCAAATTTCAAACCTTTATTTTTGTGGTGGATCGGTGCATCCTGGTGGAGGTATTCCGCTTTGTGTGCAATCAGGAAAAATAGTAAGCGAACTCATCAATGAAGACTACCCAAAATAACCTCATCTCTCAAGTGATTGCCTTTATTTGGCTTCCTCACGTGGTAGGTATTATTGGTATTAGTTTGGGATTTCAAGAGTGGTTTGTGCAGAAAACCGTTCTTAACCTTATTGCCTCTTTCGGATTCTTTTCTCTTTATTTCCCCATTCAAAATAGAAGACGATGGATGCTCTTCAGTTTATTCTTCTTGGGCGGGATGACGGTAGAGTGGTTAGGTGTCCATCACGGATTATTCTTTGGTAACTACAGCTATGGAGTAAATCTTGGACCCAAAATTGATGGCATCCCCCTAATCATCGGAATTTTTTGGGCAGTACTTACCTTTATCACCGCCAGAATAGCTAAAGCACTATTACCTGACAAAACCAACTTTATTCTGGTTGCTGCGTTGGGTGCCGTGCTCATGGTTGCATTAGATCTTTTACTTGAACTTCTTGCTCCCCATTTCGATTACTGGACCTTCACACCCATAGCCCCTCCATTAGAAAACTATATCAGCTGGTGGGCGTTTGGGTTCCTATTTCAACTTCTCTTATTAGGAATTGAAAAGGATGGTTTTGCCAGTGATCAAGATTCGCTTCGAGTCTCTACACACATCTATCTTGCGCAAGCTGTATTTTTCGGAGCCCTTGCCCTATTCAGATAATTGAAATCCTTCATACGAGCCAAGAATCTCGTAAGGTTGAAAACGACTAAACAATTCCTCACTATACCAATCTAGCTTTTTAGTCATGGAGATGGCCGTTTGATGTTCCTTTTTTCGATAAGCAAAGGCCATCATCTCTTCTTGTGAATTCCAGATAGAGAACGTAGCCATATTTCGAAAAGGGACTTCACCAATACCTTTAGTAAAGCGTAAACCCAAGCTTTGAAAAACTCTTTGACTCACTGCTGGTACAGCACTCCAAAATTTGAATTGATAACGCGTTTTTATCGTCGCACGAGTGATTACTGCGATCATTTTTTGCTGTTCATCGAGTTCAGATGAAGTACGAAAAGGATTTACTCCTCCCCATTCACCCTTAGCCTCTATGCTACGCATAGATACTCGAAGTAGCTCAGCACATTTTCGAACATAGGAAGAATACAGCATAGAGCTACTGAAGAAGTAAGAAGCTGTCTCCTTGTTTTTCCAAATTTGGACCAAAGCATAGGTAGACCAATCAGGCCAAGGTGAGAACCCCTGTTTACCCGTACCCATCAAAAAAAAACGCTCCTGACCCTTTACCTTTCGTAAGGGGCCACGAGCGAATTGCATCATTAAGAATGCCCAGATTTTGGTTGACCATCGATCAAATCGAAAAAAAGTGATCGTAGTTACCTGCTGAGACATAAGATGATTTAAGCGTTCTCCTTTTTGATCACGTTAAGGGCAGAACCTTCTACGAACCATCCGATTTGAGAATCGTTATAGCTGTGGTTTACCTTGATTGTATCTGAGCTACCATCTTTATGGTTAATCACCAAAGTAAGTTGCTTACCAGGTGCAAACCCATCAATATCAACAAAATCAAAACGATCGTCTTCTTGAATTAAATCGTAATCAGCCTCATTATCAAAGGTAAGCGCTAGCATACCCTGCTTTTTAAGGTTGGTCTCGTGAATACGAGCAAAAGACTTTACAAGCACGGCAGCTACTCCAAGGTGACGAGGCTGCATTGCAGCGTGCTCTCTTGAAGAACCTTCACCGTAATTGTGATCTCCTACTACGATTGAATAGATCCCATTTGCCTTATAATCACGCTGGGTATCAGGAACCGCGCCATAAGCTCCGGTTAATTGATTTTTAACCAGATTCGTTTGCTGATTGAACGCATTCACCGCACCGATGAGTGTGTTATTTGCAATATTATCTAAATGCCCTCTATAACGTAACCATGGTCCGGCCATAGAAATATGGTCTGTCGTACATTTCCCGAAGGCTTTGATCAGTAATGGAATATTCTTTAATCCGCTTCGGTTAATCGGAATAAAAGGATCTAATAGCTGAAGTCTTTGTGACTCTGAAGAAACCTTGACAGAAACTCCGCTACCATCCTCTAATGGTGATACGTAACCTGCATCTTCAACTGCAAAACCTTCTGGAGGCAGCTCGTATCCTCTTGGCTCATCTAATTTAACTTCTACCCCTTCATCGTTGATTAGAGTATCGGTCATTGGATTAAAATCTAAACGTCCTGCGATAGCGATCGCCGTAACTAACTCTGGTGAACCTACAAATGCTAAGGTATTGGGATTACCATCGGCACGCTTAGCAAAGTTTCGGTTAAATGAGTGTACAATTGTATTTCTAGGCGCATCTGCAGCGTTATCACCGTAACGATCCCACATACCAATACATGGACCGCAAGCGTTTGCAAAAACGGTAGCACCGATAGCGTTGAATGTATCAATAAAGCCATCGCGTTCAATCGTATAACGCACTTGCTCTGAACCTGGTGTGATTTTGAAATTCGACTTGGTGGTCAGTTTCTTTTCGGCAACTTGTTTTGCAAGAGATGCTGCTCTCGAAATGTCTTCATAAGAAGAGTTCGTACAAGAACCGATAAGACCTACCTCTACTTGAAGTGGCCAGTCATTTGCCTTTGCTACTTCAGACATCTTTGAAATTGGAGTAGCTAAATCTGGTGTAAAGGGCCCATTAAGGTGTGGCTCAAGCGTTGAAAGATCAATTTCGATTACTTGATCGAAATACTGCTCTGGATTCGCGTACACTTCAGGGTCAGCAGTCAGATGCTCTTTAACTTCAAAAGCAGCATCGGCAACGTCTGCACGATTCGTAGCTCTTAAGTAGCGGTCCATAGACTCATCGTATCCGAAAGTAGAAGTAGTCGCACCTACTTCAGCACCCATATTACAGATGGTTCCTTTACCGGTACAAGACATACTGGTTGCACCCTCTCCAAAGTATTCAATAATCGCTCCTGTTCCTCCTTTTACGGTTAATATATCAGCTACCTTAAGAATGACATCCTTAGGCGCTGTCCATCCTGAAAGTTTACCAGTTAATTTGATACCGATAAGTTTAGGGAATTTAAGTTCCCATGCCATTCCCGACATGACATCAACAGCATCTGCACCACCAACACCAACTGCAATCATTCCTAATCCACCTGCGTTTACAGTGTGTGAATCGGTACCGATCATCATACCTCCTGGGAAGGCATAGTTCTCAAGTACTACTTGGTGAATAATCCCTGCACCTGGCTTCCAGAATCCAATACCGTATTTGTTTGAAATAGAACCTAAAAAGTCGAATACTTCGTTTGAAGTTTCATTGGCTCTCTTTAAATCCTCACTAGCTCCTTGCTTTGCTTGGATCAGGTGATCACAATGAACCGTAGTTGGCACAGCAACTTTTGACTTACCCGCATGCATGAATTGAAGTAGTGCCATTTGTGCCGTAGCATCTTGACAGGCAACACGATCAGGAGTGAAATCTACATAGTCTACTCCGCGCTTAAAAACCGTCGAAGGAGTGCCATCCCAAAGGTGACTGTAAAGAATCTTTTCAGAAAGTGTTAATGGTCTACCCGTTAGATTACGAGCAGCTTCAACACGAGCCCCCATGCGCCCGTAAACCTCCTTGATCATTTCAATATCGAATGCCATATGCAGTGTATTTAATTATCTATTTTTTAGCGTGCGTGAAAATACGAATATTCACTTATTTCTTCAGCCAATTACTAGTAAAATCGCAGTCTTTTCGAGAGTCGTTAATTTGAACATAGGTTTGTTCAATTTTCTCTGAAATCCACTTTTCGATAAGCTTACGTTCTTTATCGGCAAGAGCTAATTCTTTGATCTTGGTGTAATCTCTAGCGAAGTCTGCCATGTGTTCATCATAACGATTAGCAATCTTCATGATTTTAAATTTTGGAGCTCCCCCTCTCGGATCGTCTTCACGAATAGGCTTTGAAATTTCATTATCTCTTAATCGAGCGACCTGGTTATACAAAGTAGGGTCCATATTGGTCAGTTCAAATCGAGCACTGTAGTCTTGAGGATTTCGAAGAATACCCCCATCGTATTTAGTCTCTGTCTCATCTGAAAATTGCAGGGCCGCATCTTCAAAACTCAATCGATCAGCGATAATTTCATTTCGAATGCTATCGAGCTGAGTCTGTGCTGCAGTAATTTGCTCGTTAGAAATTTCAGGTATGATTAGGATGTGTCTCAAATCTACCTCCTGGCCTCGGATTTTTTCAACTAAAATAATGTGGTAACCAAAATCAGTTTCAAAAGGCTCAGAAATCTCTCCCTCTCGAAGAGAAAAAGCTACATCCTTAAACTCCTTGACAAAAGGGGTTTCACGTGTCATGCTATAGGCACCACCGCTTGACTTTGAACCTGGATCTTGAGAATACAAGATTGCCTTCACACTGAAACTAGAACCATTTTCAATGACGTCTTGACGAATTTGTTCTAAACGTTGAATGACACGACGCTTTTCCTCTTCAGAAGGCTTAGGTTGTTTTACAATTTGAGCAATCTCTAATTCTGCACCAAATACCGGACGCTTAGTGATCGGAATCTCATAGAAAAATTGTCGAACCTCCTCAGGAGTTACCTCTACCTCACCAACAATCTCCATTTTCATTTTCTCTGCAAGCATTCTAAGCTTATTGATATCGTAGAGCTCATCTTTAAAAGATTGTAAGTCAGGTTGGTTGTAAAACTCTAACACCTTTTCTACCGATCCAATCTGGCTTGCCAATTGTTGAATCTGACGGTCACTGGTTGCATTTACCTCTGTATCTGAAACCAGTAAACTATCTTGAACAGCTTGATGAGCATACAGGCGGTCTTCCATGAGTTTACCTAATAATTGGCAATCGCTAATTTCACCAGCAGCGGCTCCTTGATTTTCGATATCAACTTTAAGCTTTTCGATATCAGAGTCTAAGATCACATAGTCACCCACTACAGCAGTAACCCCATCAATCTTAACTCTTCGAGTGGATTGGGCATAGGTCGTGAATGAAAAGGCTAGTAGTGCTAAGAAAAAATATCTAGCGGAATATTTCAAAGTCTCCTTTACGTAGGGCATCTTTAAGTAATTGTTTTTGAATGTTATCAATTCGGTCAAATTGGTTTCTGTTGTCTAAAATTTGCTGAAGTTCTGACTCCGCAAAAGTAAAAGGGGCAATATCGCCTTTTTTTCTCGTATCTAGTACCTGTCCGTAGTAATATCCGATACTATCTTGAAGGCTAAAAAACTGATAAGGCCTTAGATAGCTCTTGGCGTTCTGATAAGTAAGCGGCCGGATGCGCTCAATAATGGATGAACTGCGCACCCAAAGGGAGTCATTCAGATAAACTTCTGTCAAATAATTATGACTATTTAGAGAATCTATAAATAACCGATCTTCCTCATTATACCTTTTAAATCGTTCTTCAATTTCGTCAGGCTTCGTGTACGAAGAACTGAGGGCTATAAAGCGCAGCTTAATTAGATCTTCATCTAATAAAAGACTTGATTTTTCCTTCTCGTAAAGCTCCCGAAGGGCTTCTTCTTCAACTAAGGTGTCTTTACTAATAGTAGCTACGGTATTATAATAAGCTTGAGTGTATAATTCAATACGATAATTTTCAACCATACGATCGAGCTCCCATTGATCAGACTCTGATAGGTAATTCAGCGCATTTTCTAAAGAGAGCCTCTTAGCCGCCCACGATTCAATAAAATCGTACTCTGCAGAAACGATAGATAGAGAGTCAGACAGATAAGAAAAATCAGGCAAATCAGATTTGTATAGGACATATCGACCTACTCGAGCAACAGCTTCGGCGTTAGGCTCCTCAGAAACAATGAGATCACAACTACCCAAAAAGAATAGCAGAAAGGAAGCAAAAGTCAGCCTGAGCCTAGTACAAATCATAAGTTCAAAATTAAGCATAATCGTTGGTATCTTTGACCCTATGAAATCAAAACAGATTCAGCTTCTTTGGGACTTTAGAGGCCCTGCTTCAGAGCCTACGGCAACACACTTTCTAGAGCACTTAATGCAATACCTTAAACAACCGAATAATCAAGATATTATTCATACTGATTCTGGCACTAGAGTGATCAATGAATCCTTATGCTCAGTTTATATAAACACGTCGATTGAAAGTCTAGAAAAATTAAAATCAGATTTGAAACCGCACAGAGGAGTTTATATTGACGCGTCTACCGGTTCAGCATAAAGGTCAAAATCTGCTGCCTCTACAATTTTAAGGTCTACGAAATCACCAACGCGGAGGTAATACTTCTTAGCATCTACCAATACCTCATTATCTACTTCAGGTGAGTCAAATTCGGTTCGAGCGACAAAAAATCCATCTTCCACCCGATCGACCAAACATCTATAGACTCCACCGACATACCTTTGGTTCAGTTCCCAAGAAATCTGTCCTTGAATTTCCATGATTTCTGCCGCTCGCTGCTCTTTAATTTCTTCAGGCACATCATCCTCTAACTGATAGGCATGGGTATTCTCTTCATGGGAATAAGTAAAGCATCCGAGACGCTCAAACCGGGTTTCTTTAACCCAATTCTTCAGTACCTCAAAATCTTCTTCGGTCTCACCCGGATATCCCACAATAAGTGTAGTTCGAATCGCCATACCCGGCACAGAGGCTCTAAATTTTCGCAGCAGCTCGTCAGTTTTAGCCTTAGTTGTACCTCGACGCATACTCTTAAGTACTGGGTCGGCTATATGTTGAAGAGGGATATCGATGTAATTACAAACCTTTGGTTCGTTAGCGATAACCTCAAGAACGTCTTCAGGGAATCCTGTTGGGAACGCATAATGCAAGCGAATCCATTCAATGCCATCCACTTTCACTAACGCTTTCAAAAGTCTTGCAAGGGCTCGCTCCTTATATAAATCTAGACCGTAAAAGGTCAAATCCTGAGCAATGAGAATCAATTCTTTCACACCCTTTGCAGCCAAGGCTTCGGCCTCAGTTACTAAATCTTCGATCGGCGTTGATCGGTGTGAGCCTCGCATCAACGGGATAGCACAGAAAGAACACGGACGATCACAACCTTCAGATATCTTCAAATAAGCGAAGTGTTTAGGGGTGCTATTAAGCCGCTCCCCTACTAATTCGTGCTTATAGTCAGCACCCAAGGTCTTTAAGAGCTCTGGGAGATTTCGAGTACCAAAATACCGATCAACATCAGGGATTTCTTTCTCCAAATCTTCTTTATAACGCTCACTTAAACAACCGGTTACATAGACCTTTTCAACCTCTCCTTGATTTTTTTGATCCACAAAATGAAGGATGGTGTCAATACTTTCCTGTTTGGCATTCGCAATAAAGCCACAGGTATTGATGACCACAACCTCTCCTTGTCCTTCGTGTACGACTTCTTTACCATTAGCCTTTAGTTGGCCGCTGAGCACCTCAGAATCGTAAATGTTTTTGCTACACCCAAGGGTAACCACATTGATTTTCTTCGGGCGGATAGATTTTGTTCTCATTATTAAACCTCAAAAAAAGTATCGACAAATCGTTCAGCATCAAAGGGTTGAAGATCTTCAATTCCTTCTCCGACCCCAATAAATCGAACCGGTATATTGAATTGATCTGAAATACCTAAAACCACACCCCCTTTTGCGCTTCCATCTAACTTAGTAACAGCTAGAGAAGTAACTTCTGTTGCTGCGCTGAACTGTTTCGCCTGTTCGAAAGCATTCTGACCCGTAGAACCATCAAGTACCAGTAAGACCTCGTGAGGAGCATCTGCTACCACCTTAGACATTACCCGTTTAATCTTAGACAATTCATTCATCAAATTGATCTTATTATGCAAGCGACCGGCTGTATCTACGAGTAACACATCTATATCAGACGAGACAGCCTTACTAACCGCTTCATAAGCAACCGCCGCAGGATCTGCGTTAGCAGCAAGCTTAACTAGGGGTACACCAGAGCGTTCTGACCAAACCTCAAGCTGGTCAACAGCAGCTGCTCTAAAGGTGTCAGCGGCTGCAAGCATTACCTTTTTTCCCTCATCAGACCACTTCTTTGCTAGCTTACCTATTGTGGTTGTTTTTCCTACACCATTAACTCCTACAACCATAATAACCGTCAGCTTCTCATTAGAAGAAGAACCAAACTCGCTAACTTCACTCGATTTGAAAAGGGACTTAATTTCATCCTTTAAAAGAAAATTCAGCTGATCAGTACCTAAATAAGGATCTTTCTGAACACGGGCCTCTAGTCGGTCGATAATTTTTAGTGTGGTATCCACTCCTACATCAGAGGCAATTAACACCTCTTCGAGATTATCTAAAACCTCTGCATCAATTGTTTTTTTACCAGCGACCGCGGTAGCTACTTTAGAGAAAAACCCTTGTTTGGACTTTTCTAAACCCTTATCGAGCGCTTCTTTATTACCGCTCCCGCTAAACCATTTATCGAATAATCCCATGAGATAAAATTACGAACTGAATGAGTACAAAAAAAGCCGCTTGAAGCGGCTTTAATTCAAATGCTAACGTTCAATTACTTAGCGTTTAACCAGTCGTTTACAAGCTCAGGAGCCATAACTGATTCAACAAAAGTGTAAGCGCCAGTCTTAGGTGAGCGAACCATTTTAATCGCTTTGGTAAGACGCTTCGAACTAGTCTGTAATGATGCTACTGTTTTCTTTGCCATTACTTAATCTCTTTATGAACCGTCATCTTTTTAAGAATCGGGTTGAATTTTTTAATTTCTATACGATCAGGAGTATTCTTCTTGTTCTTAGTCGTAATGTAACGAGAAGTACCAGGCATACCTGATGTCTTATGCTCTGTACACTCTAAAATTACTTGAACTCTATTACCTTTCTTTGCCATGGCTACTTAATTATTTAATGAAACCTTTAGCCTTTGATTCCTTAAGAACCTCAGTGATTCCTTTTTTATCGATAATCTTAACCCCTTTCGATGAAACGTTAAGCGTCACCCAACGGTCTTCACCAGGAACATAGAATCGTTTCTTGCTGATGTTAACATCAAAACGACGCTTCGTTTTATTAATCGAGAACGATACATTGTTACCGAACATCACTTTCTTTCCAGTAACTTCACAAATTTTCGCCATCGTTATTGTTCTTTAAATCCTATTTTAAGAGTGTGCAAATGTAGGAGTTAAAATAGAAATGCACAAGCAGTACATTATAAATTTAGCAATTCATTGTAAATAAGCTCTAAAGCCTTACTCACACTGCGTCCAATCACACGTTCTCTATGGGTTCCCATAGAAAAAAGATGCGCTTCAGTTTTTTCCGAAGTTGAGATTGCCAAGTAGATTTGACCCACCTCAGCCTCAGAATCTCCTTTCGTAGGCCCAGCATTGCCTGTACTAGCAATTGCTAGATCTGCTCCTGATTTTAATCTCGCACCTTCGGCCATGGCGCAAGCTACCTCAGCACTAACTACTGAATGAGCTTCAATTAAATCCTTTGAAACGCCAAGTACTGAAGATTTCATAGCAGTGGCATAAGTCACATATCCGCCCAGGAAATACGCCGATGAACCTGAAACCGAACTGAGGGTAGATGCAATTCTACCTGAAGTAAAACTCTCTGCAGTTACTACATGAACCCCTTTTTGTTTTGCAAGTTGCAGAATTCTCGATTCTAGCCCCCCTTCTGACTCTTCACCCTGATAACAATCAGCAAGTCGGTCTTTTAATTGCTGGGCAAAAGCATTGACCTTTTGCTCAGCATCTAAACGCTCATGAGCTGAAACCTTCGCCGTAATCCTAAGACGCACTCTACCAAAATTGGGTAAGTAGGCTAAAGAAAAACCTTGAGGTAGGGAATCTTCTAGGTCTTCTATTCGCTCTGCGAGCCGGCTCTCACCTACCCCATAAGTAATAAGTGTCTTTTGAATAATCGCCGTACGCCCCGGCAGTTCAAGTAGCTTTTCTTTCAACTTATTTTCAAATAGACTTTTCATCTCAAAAGGCACCCCAGGCATGAAAGCACTCACTACCCCCTTATGCTCAAACAGCATACCTGGAGCCGTCCCGTGATCATTAAATAGAACAGCGCAAGACTTAGGTAATTTTGCCTGATCGCGATTATGGGCATTCATTGGCGCCTTGATGTAGTTGGCGAAGAGATACTCTAGGTGACTAAAAACCTCCTGATTAAAGACTAATTCAGTGTTATAAAACTGGCAGAGTGCCGCTTTCGTTACATCATCTCTTGTGGGCCCCAGGCCTCCGGTAACCAATACCACATTTACGCGACTATGAGCTAGTTGCAAAGCTGAAGTAATATCTTCAACGGTATCACAACAAGTACTAATATGTTTTACCGTTATACCTAATTCGGTAAGTGATTTAGCGAGAAACGAAGCATTGGTATTAACGACTTGCCCGATAAGAAGCTCGTCTCCAATACTAACTATTTCTGCAGCCAGAGCTTTCATTATTTCACTCCTACCTTGAAGAACGATTCATTTTCAATAAAACCCTCTAACACATCCCCTGCTTCTACTTTACCAACACCAGACGGCGTACCAGAAAATATAATATCTCCTTTTTTAAGGGTAAAAAACTGAGAAACATAAGAAATTAATTCGTCGATCTTCCAAAGCATTAATTCTGAACTAGCCGATTGAACTACTTCGTTATTCTTCTTCAAACTAAAACTTAATTGATTAAGGTCTTTGTAGTTTGATTTTGAAACCCATTTACCAATAACTGCCGATCCGTCAAAAGACTTAGCCTTCTCCCATGGCAGCCCTTTAGACTTCAATTCATCTTGTACATCTCGAGCAGTAAAATCAATCCCAAGACTTACTTCATCGTAGTATTTGTGAGCAAATTCTTTAGCGATATGCTTCCCAACCTTAGTAATCTTGACAAGAAGTTCTACTTCATGGTGAACATTGCTACTAAATGGCGGTAGGTAAAAGTCCTGCTCCTTCGGCAATACCGCAGAATCAGCTTTAATAAACACTACAGGGTCTTTTGGCCTCTCGTTTTCTAATTCTTCAATGTGAGCCGTGTAATTTCTACCGATACAAATAAGTTTCATAGCTAGGATTTAAAATAAGTTCCTAATTTGATTTGAGTGAGTACCTTTTTGGTATAGAGCGGAAAGTCAGCTCCTAAAATCCATCCGAAGTAACCCGGTTCTTTTTCTAGAACTTCTAATACAGGGGCTCCTTTGTGCTTGCCAAAGTTAAAAACAGGGATTCCATTCTCATCTTTCGTAAGCATACCCGCAAAATCAACTCGATCTTGTCTCGATGTAAATTCAGATAATGACTTTACATCTTTAGGGAGATCGTCATATCGGTCTAATTGCGCTTCAAGAACCTCATAGGTTGCTAGGGTGTCTGCTTCAGCACTGTGCGCATCCTCGAGGTCTTTATCACAATAAAACTTGTAAGCTGCGGTCAGGGTGCGTTTTTCCATTTTATGAAAGATGGTCTGCACATCTACAGAGACCATTTTCTTCAGATCCACATCTACACCGACTCTCAAGAGTTCTTCGATGAGCATGGGTATATCAAAACGGTCTGAATTGAACCCGGCTAAATCCGCATCCTTAAACCAATCATATATTTCGTGAGCCAATTGCTTAAAAGTAGGCTCATTAGCCACTTTATCATCAGATATTCCATGAACAGCTGTAGCTTCGGCGGGAATCGGCATTTCAGGATTCACCAACCAACTTTGCTGCTTTCTAGTACCATTAGGAAACAATTTCAGTATTGAAATTTCTACAATTCGATCTTTAACAATGTTAATACCTGTCGTCTCGAGATCGAAGAAGCAGATCGGTTTAGAGAGTTCTAAGGCCATGAAACTAGCTTTTGAAGTTATACTTTTCGATCCATCGACCAATTTTCGAGGAGATCAGCTACATGCTTGATAAATAGTCCTCCTAGTGCTCCATTCACCACGCGGTGATCATAAGAGTGAGACAAGAACATTTTATGACGTATTGCAATGAATTCACCTTGATCTGTATCAACCACAGCAGGGACTTTTCTAATTGCACCGATAGCTAGTATAGCTACCTGCGGTTGAGGAATAATCGGAGTTCCCATAACACTACCAAAAGAGCCGATGTTCGTAATCGTATACGTGCCTTGCATCACTTCGTCAGGCTTAAGGGCGCTCTTTCGAGCTCTAGCCGCTAGATCATTCACCTTCTTAGCTAAGCCAACTAAATTCAAGGTGTCTGCATCTTTAATGACCGGAACAATCAGGTTACCGTCTTCTAGAGCAGTTGCCATTCCCAGATTTACCGAGGCTTTCTTAATAATTTTCTCCCCGTCAAACTGAATATTCAACATCGGAAAAGCTTTCAAAGCCTTGGCTACTACTTCAAAGAAGATAGGAGTAAACGTTAGCTTTTCACCATGAGTTCGCTCAAATTGATCTTTTATTGCTGCTCTCCATTCAACGACCTTAGTCATATCCACTTCGATAAAGCTTTGAACATGAGCAGAGGTCTGCAAACTACCAATCATATGATCTGCAGTGAGCTTTGCCATTCGGTTCAGTTCTATGATCTCATCTCCAGACGCAGGAACAGCAGTAGGAATTGATGCTGGTTTTACAGGTGCGCTAGGCGCAATTGGTTTGGATTCTTTGACGGGTATAGTTATCTCTGAAGGAGCAGCCGAAACAGATGGCGAACCACCGCGTTTTTCGAGATAGGCGATCATGTCATATTTCGTAACTCTACCGTCGAGTCCCGTACCTTGAATTTGACTTAACTCTTCATCAGAAACCCCCTCTTCCTTCGCCATATTTCTAACTAATGGAGATAATAAGCCCGATGTAGTAATGGGTTTTGAAACATGGTTAACTATCGGAGATTCAACGGCTTCGATAACTGCAGGAGTTGGCTCTTCTCTAGCAGGCTCTTCTGATTCTTTTACGGGTTCAGTCTCTGATGGATGTTGAACGGGAGTAGATTCAGTTTCAACGGATGAATCTGATCCTCCTTCAGTCTCTATGATAGCAATCACAGACCCCACTTCAGCCACCTCATCAATAGCGAATCGCTGCTCAATTAAAATACCGGCATATTCACTAACTACTTCAGAGTCAACTTTATCGGTAGCTACCTCAACAATAACCTCATCTTCTTCTACACGGTCACCGACCGATTTGATCCAATTGGTTATCGTAGCCTCAGCTACGCTTTCGCCCATTTCAGGAAGTCGAATCTCAATTTTCGCCATGGCTACAAAGTTAGCAATTATCCTTTATCGTAGTCGAGTGGAATACGATTAGAAATGCTTCGGCCAAGGGTTATTTCATCTGCGTATTGAAGTTCATCGCCAACTGCTATACCTCTAGCGATGGTAGAAAACTTCAGACTAAGACCAGCTAATTGCTTGTAAATGTAAAAGTTAGTTGTGTCCCCTTCCATAGTAGAACTCAGTGCGAAAATAAGCTCAGTAATCCCCTCTGTCTTCACTCGTGAAACCAGAGAATCAATAGTAAGGTCTGAAGGTCCAATCCCATCCATCGGAGAAATCTTACCTCCAAGAACGTGATACCTCCCTCTGAATTCAGAAGTACCCTCAATCGCAAGCACATCTCTTATATCCTCAACTACGCACAAGATTCCTATTTCTCTTCTAGGATCCTCACATATTTGACAAACTTCGGTATCCGATAGTGTATGACAATGTTTACAATTTTTAGAGTTTTCTCGTAAGGAGAGCAAAGCTTTAGAAAGATCCTCAGTCTGTGTCTGAGGCCTGTTTAAGAGATGCAATGCTAAACGAAGTGCAGAACGTTTTCCAATCCCTGGGAGCAATGAAATTTCATTCACCGCATTTTCTAATAACTTTGAGCCATATTCCATTTTTCAAAAATACTAGAAGCGACTCATGAATCCCACTCAAATTTTTATTCTTCTGATTGCTTATTTCGGTTTACTATTTGTAATCTCATATATTACCGGAAAGAGCGACTCTAATGAGGCCTTCTTTAAAGCCAATTCGAACTCACCTTGGTATCTCGTTGCTTTTGGTATGGTAGGCGCTTCTTTATCTGGAGTAACCTTCATTTCGGTTCCGGGCTGGGTGGGTCAAACGAGCTTCACTTACCTTCAAGTGGTAATCGGTTATTTTTTCGGATACCTTGTCGTAGCCTATATCCTATTACCTATTTACTACAAACTTCGCCTACCCTCTATTTACAGCTATTTAAGTGAACGATTCAACTCAAGTACACAAAAAGTTGGAGCCTTCTACTTCTTAATTTCAAGGGTGATCGGAGCTTCTTTTAGGCTTTATTTAGTAGCACTTGTATTGCATACCTATCTATTTCAGCCGCTTGGAGTTCCCCTCGAGGCTACCGTCATTCTTTCGGTAGCTTTAATTTATGCCTATACGTTCAGAGGCGGGATTCGAACGATTGTAATTACAGATAGTTTACAGACCTTTTTAATGCTTCTTAGTGTTGGCCTGAGCATCTATCTCATTTTAGACGAGTTGAATTTCAGCGTTTCAAAGTATTTATCTTCTGCTTCCTTTGAAAGTATGAGTCAAGTTTGGGTCACCGAAGACTTCGGAAGAAGTGATTACTTTCTCAAATCTCTGATTGGCGGAATGTTTATCACCATCAGCATGACCGGGCTCGATCAAGATATGATGCAGAAAAATCTAAGCTGTAGAAATTTGAAAGAAGCTCAGAAAAACATGCTTGTTTTCAGTACCGTACTCGTGGTAGTGACCACCTTATTTATATTCTTAGGGGCACTACTCTATTCCTACGCAGAGGTAATGGGAATTGGCATACCTACTCAAAATGGGGTCACTAGAACCGATTTATTGTTTCCAGAAATCGCACTGAAAGGAAACTTAGGAATTCTAGTTTCTATATCCTTCTTTTTAGGACTAATAGCTGCGGCGTACAGCAGTGCTGACAGTGCGCTTACCTCCCTAACCACATCCATATGCTTTGACTTTCTAGACTTGGCAAATGACAACTCCAGAGCAACGATCCAAAAACGAAAGTGGATTCACCTGGGGGTAGCGATTCTTCTGATCTTGGTAATCATCGCGTTTAGTTACTGGGTGGACCAAAATGTGATTGATAGTCTTCTTACAGTGGCTGGATATACCTACGGTCCTTTACTAGGATTGTTTGCGTTCGGACTTTTCACCTCGCATCAGATCAAGGGCAATCGAGTTTTCCCGATCACAATTGCATCGGTGATTCTGATTACCTTGACGGCTAATTTGCCAAGTAACTTTTTAGGAAATTATCAACTAGGATACGAGTTATTACCACTCAATGGGATAATAACCTTCAGTCTACTTTACTTATTTCGTTCTAGAACTTCATAATTACACTACCCCAAGTAAATCCGCTACCAAAGGCCGCAAGAACCACGAGATCACCCGCGTTTACTTTGCCTTTTTCCCAAGCCTCGGTTAAGGCGATTGGGATAGACGCAGCCGTAGTATTACCGTAGTGCATAATATTATTGTAAACCTGATCGTCAGATAATCCGAATTTGGATTGAATAAATTGGGCTATCCTGAGATTTGCTTGGTGTGGAACCAGCATATCAATATCTGAACTGCTTAACCCATTGTGCGCCAGACCTTCTTTAATCACTTCTGAAAAACGCACTACCGCATTTTTAAAAACGAATTGTCCGTTCATATGTGGTAAATATGACTCGTCGTTTGGGTCATTATCTTTTAGAATATCTGTTACCCATCGCTTACCCATCCCAGGGGCAATTAAGGCTAATTCCTCGGCATGAGCACCTTCAGAATGCAAGTGAGTAGAAAGTATTTTACGATTTTCATCTTCACTTTTTGAAACAATAGCTGCTCCTGCCCCATCCCCGAAAATAACGGATACAGATCGGCCGCGAGTAGTCATATCAAGGCCTTGACTGTGCAGTTCAGAACCAATAACTAGTATGTTTTTGTACATCCCTGAACGGATGTATTGATCAGCCACAGAGATCGCATATACAAACCCAGAACACTGATTTCTAACATCCAATGCCCCTACTGTTTTCAAACCTAAATCGCGTTGTACAAGAACACCCGGGCCTGGGAAATAGTAATCAGGGCTAAGCGTTGCAAAAATGATAAAGTCAACTTCATCTTTATCGATTCCAGCGCGTTCGATGGCTACTTTGGCAGCCTCAACCCCCATAGACGTGGTGGTGTCCTTACCTTTAACTGCAAAACGTCTTTCTTTAATACCGGTTCTTTCAGTGATCCATTCATCACTGGTTTCAATGATTTTTGAAAGATCGTCGTTGGTTACCACCTGTTCTGGTACGTAGTACCCCAATCCTCTAATGTAAGCGTTGTTCATAACAATAATTTAGTCTTTTAAAGTTAGGCTTAATTTGACAAATACTTGAGATAAGCCTTGGTATCCACCTCTGCCTTTAAATCGTAAAGCAAATTATAAAGACCGAAAAAGGTGCGATTCATATAAAGAAAATGCTTCGAACCTCTATTAGCATTCATCTTTCGGATGGTTTGATCTTGAGAGAAAAATTCAGCCATCTTCCCAATGCCGTCCCAGAATTCTGGATTAGCGAAATCAAACCGATCCCTATTAAATGGAGCCGTGAACAGTTGTAGCATTTCTTTAAAGAGTTTGGTGAAATAAGCTATTTCGTCTGCTCCATCAGATTCCACTAACATTTCAAGTTCGTATAATTTCGAAAGGAAAAGATCCTGATCTTCCATCGCAGAGGCATCTGCCAATTCAAAATAGGGAGTGTAAAATTGATCAGGTATTTCTTTGATACATCCAAAATCAATGACAATAAGTTCGCCTTGACTGTTCACCAAAAAGTTGCCCGGATGCGGATCGGCATGCACCGCCTTCAAGCCGTGAATCTGGAACATATAGAAATCCCAAAGCGATTGACCCAATACTTGAGCGACTTCAGCATCAAATTCACCACTAACGAAAGTTCCGAGGGGAACTCCGTCCATCCAATCCATCGTTAAAATACGCTCAGAAGAATACGCTGGATAATAATTCGGAAATCGTAAATTCGGAATATGACTCGCCTTTGAGGTAATAGAAACGCTCATATCGAGCTCATGTAAATAGTCAGTTTCTTCTTTAAGCTTTTCTTCAATTTCCTTGAAATACTTCTCTGACTCTCGGGCTCCCATGTTAAACATTCTGAGCGCGATAGGCTTAACCAGTGCCAGATCGGATGAAATACTCTCAGCAACCCCAGGATATTGAATCTTTACAGCCAAATTCTTACCATCTTTAGTAGCCTTGTGCACTTGTCCGATAGAAGCAGCGTTGATTGCACTGTAATCAAAAGAATCAAAGATATCCTCCGGTAAGGCATTCATGTATCTTTTGAAGGTCTTCTTTACCAGTGGACCAGAAAGAGGTGGAACTGAGAATTGAGAAAGTGAAAAACGCTCTACATAGGCCCGAGGTAATATGTTGCGCTCCATACTTAGCATCTGAGCTACTTTTAGAGCACTTCCCTTCAGCGTTTTTAAACCATCGTAAATGTCTGAAGCATTATTCTCGTTTAGGCGATCCTTTGCTTCTTCTGAACCTACTAGTGACTCTCCGTAATATTTGAGGTAATTCCCC